>JABZGM010000118.1 GCA_015259235.1 Alloprevotella sp.
ATCATCCCACTATAGACATCCCCTTCTTCGTCTATGCTTCGCCACAACTTCGCAAGGAGCAGCCCGAAATCTGGGAACGTATCAAGAAAGCGCAGTTTCGTCCCATCTCCACGGCTTGGTTCACCAACTCCCTCACAAGTTTGCTAGGTATTCACACTAAATACAACGACGAACGCTACAATTTCTTCAGCGATAAATTCGCCAATCCCACTCGCATTGCCGTACAAGGCGATGAACGACACACCGTTCCACCGCTGAAACGAAAAAGGGTGAAAGGCTAAATTGCGACACAATCGATTTTCTATTTGATTGCTGTACACAAGAAGACGCTAGACCTCAGCGTTAGAACGATGCAGAGCTTTCTGCCTGCATGGCTCTAATTGCTGAGGTCTAGCGTTGTTTATCTCAAGCTTTGAAATTTGTGTTCAAAGACTCAGACAGCTTTATAGACAAGTCCGATTCGTAATTGCGAATTTAGCGCGAAAGCCCTATTCGGGTACGTAGATGACTTCGCCATTCTCCAACTGATAGGCGACACCTACCTTCTTGCCGCGCGAACCTTCGGCATTGCTCTGGTCGTTAGAGGGCGTGTAGCGTTGTATCTTTTCGCCTTTCTTGGTCACAATCTCCATGTTTTCTTTGCCGGGATTCTTGACCATGGTGAAATCTTGCGTACTAAACATTTCGGTCATATTGTAGCGACTCACCAAAGCGACCATCAACGCCACGGCAAACACCATTGCCACGTCAAAAAGGTTGGCTACGCTGCCCATGATGTCATGTTCTTCTTCCCCCCCCATCAGACGGCGGCGAGACTTGTTTCCTACTTTTCTACTCATTTCTACAATAGGTTTGAGAGGATATATTGGGAAATCACAAGACTAGGCTTGACCATACTTTTCTGCCAAACGCGCTTCGATGAAGTCCAAACGCGATGCATCGGCTGCCAACCAGCGTTTTTTGACCTGAATGGTCAGTGTGCCGATGGCACCAATCACCAAACCCACCACCGTAGTGGCGAAAGCTACTTGCATGTTGTACGCCATACTGGCAATATCTCCCGAGGAGAGTCCTACCAAAGCAGGTCCCATAGGGATGAGGGTGCCCATGAGTCCGAGCACAGGTCCCATCTTCGCCAGCGTGCGAGGGAGATTTTGATCGGCATCTGCGGCAATGTCAAACTCGGCAAGGACACGCTCACGAAGAGGTGCATCGTTCGCGGCAGCTACTAGACGATGATAGAACGGTGCTGCGATGCCTAGTCCAGCAGAGGGGAATTGTTCGAGCAGAGTATCCACGTTGTCCGCAGTGAGTTGGTCAAGGGCGGTTGCTATTTGCGCATCTGCCTTGCGGCGCGCAAGGAGTTGTCCGAAAAAACCTCCCACGAGCAAGAGTGCGCGCACGAAGAAAAGCACCAAGAGGACGATGGTGGGCACGAGCAATCCCGTGCTGATCCAGAAGAGAATGTCAGAGATATAGTTCATTGTTATAAGATATGTTTTACAGATTTGTGGGGAACCCATCCCCGAAAGTCCGTCTCATCAGCTGGTGGGGCGGATTTTTCATGTGATAAGGGTTGAAGCAATGTAGTGGGAGTGCCGAGCATTCGTGCACAGCTTGCCACAACGCTACTACCCCACCCTAGTGTTTGGCGGAAGTAGTCTTGCGGCGACTCCAGAAAAAGCCGATGAGCGCAAAGAAAAAAAAGAGCACCACGACTGCCAAGAGGGAGAGCACATCGACACTGCCCACACCTTCCACCGCAGTTCTGCCATTGACGGTGGCAATCACGCCAAGAATGGCAATGAGAATATTGAGGAGGAAGAGGAGTTCTAGGCGAAGTTCGCGTTCGGGAAGGAGAAATTCCAAACCGAAGCCGAGAGCCACAAAATCCACAGCCACAATGGCTGCCAATCCCCACGCGACGAGTGCGAAGTCTACGCCAGGGAGGAAGAATATGGTGCTTACTTCGAGCGAAAACAGCACGGGAAAAATGAGCAGTCCTGGGTAGATTGCCAAAAGACCACGCCAAAGTTTGCGCAACAGCGCGGTGTAGCGATTTTGCGCCACGTAGATTTGTTGGTAAGGCTTCGCAGGGGCTTTGGTACTTCCCAAACAGTAGGCGAGGAGGAACGCCACATCGATGCTGAGCACTACAGCAGTGTCGCGCATCAAATCGGGATTGGCAAGCCAAGCCTCTATCTGCGTCTTGGATTGCTCCACCGCCCACGGCCATGCAAGCCCAACGAAGAGGGCGCACAAGGCGAAGGTAATCCAGCACACTCGCGGTGTCGCCAGCGAAAGTTTGAGCAGCGTGCTCAAACCGACAGCCACCATAAGACAAAGAACGAGAGTTTGCATTTTAGATGTTAGAGGGTCGCAGACCCTTTTTGCTCGCCACGACAAGCGTGGCTCGGAGAAATAGAAGTTAGACGTTAGAGAGTAGACAATAGTCCTTGGAATTTAGATGCTATCTCTTGGGGCGTTTCATCTCCCTCTTTCGAGCATTTTAGTCCCTATCGCCTATTTACCATTAGGACTATGCAGAGCATAACCCTGCATAGTCTGATGGATAGCCTCTAAAGTTAGAACTTTAGGCGAGAAGATTTATTGTTTGTTGCGGCGACGACGCACGAGCACAATC
The DNA here is from genome assembly GCA_015259235.1 of Alloprevotella sp. Taxonomy (GTDB): domain Bacteria; phylum Bacteroidota; class Bacteroidia; order Bacteroidales; family Bacteroidaceae; genus Alloprevotella. Next base: position 2,645 of record JABZGM010000118.1, read on the forward strand.
GCACCTGCGGCAAGTACCACAATCGCTACGACCACGATAACACCACTTGCGATGCCCTTAGAGGTGAGTTGCGAAGTGGGCGCTGCATCTTCGGCTTTCAGCACTGTGCCCTTGCCCGATTTATCGTTGCGCGCGGCATCTATGCGGTCTTTGTAAGCCTGAGCCTCTGCAGAAGACACCTTGCTGGCAATAAACTGTTGGAGTTTTTGGTTGTCATTGACAAACTCCGTGCCAGCGGCGTCGTACTTCGCCACGAGTTCGGTGTGGAGTTTTGCCAGTGCTTTCACCTTGTCGGGAGATGCCTTCCACATGCCCTTGCGTGCACTCTCCAACATGATGGCAGAAATGTCTTGCAAAGCTGCAGGACTGACGCGTTCAAAGTATTCACGCATACCGAGGTTGTGTTTGTCCTTCACGTAGGTGTCGAAAATTTCGTCCCACATTTCATTGTCAATCGCCTCAGGTTTCATCACCTCCCATCCGAAGGTGTTTTGCACCAGTTCCTCAAGTCCAGCCGCAGCTCCTTCGCCGCCTTTCATTTGCTCCTTGAGATAAGTGGGATTGAACATAGAAGTGCGGCTTTCCACGCCAATAGCCTCTTTGACTTCCTGCATACGCATGTGGTTATGATTGCGATAGTCAGCCAAATAAGCATCGGGTTCTTTACCGGTCACCTGACGTACGGTGAGGTTCATGCCACCCATGAACTCAAACACGTGGTCAAGACTGAGTGCGCCCCAAGTGTTATTCTGGCGAGGTTGGATCACTACGTCCGTGCGTGTGAGTGCGGCTTCAAACGCTTTGCTTTGGTGGTCTTCCCACTGCTTTTGGTCGCCATAGAATGCGCCCATGTTGTTGAGATAAGCCTCAGCAATCTGCTTGCGGTCGGTCCATTTGTCGGACGCCATCGCCACTTCTTGGATACCGGTGCCATAATTCCCGTTCACACCACCGAAGATGCGGCGAGCTGCCCATGCGCGGGCTTCCTTGGGAGAGATACCTTTCTCGATGAGCAAGCGTTCGCTTTCCACCACTCCCGAAGCGACTTGGTTTTCAAACTTGTCGTCCTTCGCCTCAGCTGCCATTTCCACGGCTTTCTGCAGAAGGAAAAGGCGAGAAGCTGCCAAATCACGGAGCTGGCCACTGGTTTGCACTACCACGTCTATGCGAGGTCGACCCAACTCTTTGGAAGGGATGAGGCGCAAATCATTGACGCGTCCGAAAGCATCGCGCAGAGGCTCTACACCGAGCATGTAGAAGGCTTGTGCCAAAGTAGCACCTTCCGTCTCGATAAACTCAGAACTCCAGAAGGTATAGCTGACTTTTCGGGGAATGCTGTCGTGGTGACGACGGCGATATTCCTCGATGGTGTTGCGCGCCAGCTGTTTTCCCTTCTCCCAAGCCGACTCTGTTGGCGTAGCTTCAGCATTGATGGAATAAAGGTTGCGACCAGAGGGCAGCGAGTTAGGATTGGCGATGGGATCTCCGCCAGCCGAAGGCGCGGTGTAGCCACCCGAGAGCGAGCGCATGAGGGTGTTGAGTTCCTTTTCTGGACTTTGCAAGAGCGCGTAACGATAGTTTTGCACATTGCGCAAAGTGCGTTCTACCTCAGCTACCGCATAAGCCATCGCCTTTTGTTCCTTGGTGTATTCGGGTTGCTTGGACATGGCAGCCATGGCAGCACGCATTCGTGCCATCTTCTCTGCGCGACTTCCACCACCCTTCGCAGGGTTGGGCTGACCTTTCGCAGTAGTGGGATGTCCCATCGCAGCAGGCTTTCCACCCTTGTCTTGTTGCGCCATTGCCGCAGCCATAGCAGGGGGCATCTGTCCGTGAGACATGCCCAAAGCACCGTGAGGATGACCAGCACTTGCAGGGGTTTTCCCTTTGTCTGCACTCTTCACGGAAGAATCTGTCACAATTTTTGCAGCGGCTCCCATTTTTTGTCCAGGGTGTCCATTCATAGCACCAGGATGTCCAGCAGGCATCTGTCCTTTCATCGCAGCACCGTCACCTTTTGCAGCAGGCATGCCACCAGAATGTCCAGCAGGCATCTTACCCTTCATTGCAGGCATACCACCCTTTTGTCCGCCTTTAGCCATCATCGCTGCCATCATACCACCATGAGGTTGGGTGAGGGCGGCATAAACTTCACGGGCTTCATTCAACTGTTGTGGGGTGATACGCGCCACTTGGCAGATGGTTTGGTCAGACACCATGCCTTCTTGGTGGAGCAAACGTCCGACAAGTTGGCGAGCAGGCACGAGGTATTTCTGAGTAAACAAGGCTGCTCTGCGCTCGAAATCGGCAGGCACACGATGCTGTAATTTGTCGATCGCCAACTGACTGTAGGCGATGGGGTCGGTCGCCATGGCATAGACACTGCTCTCGATGTGAGCGGGTGTGTAGACTTCACCCAAGACGTAGGGACGACCATTGATTTTCTCATTAGAAAGTTCCTCGGCAAAGTGCTCAATGCGCTCAATGTCTTCCTCGGAGTAGGGACGTGTGCGCACGCTGTCGAGACCTAATGAGCGATGGATGCCCATTTGGATGGTCAAGGCTTTGACCGCCAAAGATGCCTTGTTGACTTCTGCTTGCTGACGTGCGTTGAGCGTAGGAGCTTTCGCGGATTTCCCTGCCGCCTGCTGCGTGCTTGCTGCAGCCCACAAAAGAGCGTTGTAGTGCTGAATCGCCTTGTCTAAGTCACGATAGGTGGAACGAAGATTGGACTCCATGAAAGGTGCGGTGAGATAACTCTGGATCGCGCCATAACTTCTGCGTTTGGCGATGATGGCTTCTCCCACATTAGCGATAGAATAGAGGTAGAAGTGGGGCATCGTGCCGACCAATCTGTCTGCCCAATCGTGAGTGCTGAGCGCCACTTGCTTGTGCGGTGTGAACTCTAGGCTTCCGTGCGTGCCGAAGTGGATGAGCGCATCGGCTTTGAAGCCATGTTGCGCCCAAAGATAAGACGCGAGGTAGAGATGTGGAGGAACGGCATCCACACCATTGCCCATCGCAGCGGCAGGTTGTGGCATGATTACCACATTGCCAAAACGCAATCGGGGGATGCCAAGGCGACCATCTTCGGTGGACAAATACTTACCAGGAAACGCGCCATAGGTTTTTACCACTGCTTTGTAATCTTCGGCAGGGAGACTCTCCTTGACCCAACTCTCAAATTGGGAGCGGGTCACCATTTCGGGTTGACCTTTTTGAAGGAAGGTCTGCATTTTGCCCACATCATACGTACCGAGGAGTCCGCCACGTGATTGAATCAAACGCCCCAATTCAGCAGCAGAAGCAGGAAGTCCGCTGACGTTGTAGCCCTCACGGCGCAAACGCACGAGGAAATTGTACAACGAGGGCACAACTTCCATGCCTTGTGCCACGAGGGCACTCTGACCAGGACCCTTATAATAGACCACAGCGATGCGCTTATCGGCATTCTTCTTTGACTTAAGTGCGACATAATGGCGAATAGTCGTGGCAAAATCCTTGACACGATCGGGCATGGCGTGCACTTGCAACAAACCTTCTTTGTCGCGCTTGTGGGCAAACACGGCATAAGGTAGGAGTGCACCGTCCAACTCTGGCATACCAACGGTCTGCGAGAGGTAGCCGCCCGAAAGCCCTTGCTTGCTATTTTCCCACTTGTCGCGTTCGCTTTGCACATTGATGGGTGCGAAGAAGGGGATGTTTTGACGAAGCAGATACGCCACTACGTCATCACCCAAACGACCGTGTGCCATGTTGATCATGGCAGAGGGACTTACGCTGTCGATGTGTGCGCCAGCAATGAACTCTTGCGCATCGTCTACATGATACACCACGAAGTTTTGTCTCTCCAACTCTGCCACCAACTCAAAGGGTTGTCCCATGATGCCAGTGACGATGATGTGAGGGGCATCCTTTTTGAAAAGACCATTTTTCTGGAGAAACGCCTCATATTCGCGCACCGAATTAAAACCAAGTTCTTCGGCATCAGGATTTTTAGGATCAAGATGGTAGAGCAAGCTCGAGGGG
>JABZGM010000119.1 GCA_015259235.1 Alloprevotella sp.
ACGGAAGCAGATTCCCTTTTATCCTTGCTGGACGTTTTATCCTTACTGGGAGTGTCCTTTTTGGGGGCAGAATCCTGTTTCTTAGACGATTTCTCTTCCTTTTTGGAGCTCTTGTTGTCCTTCTGAGATCTGTCTTTTTTCTTCGATTCGTCCGATTGGGTAGCCGACTTCGACTTCATCTCTCCCTTTTTATCAGACGAAGTGTCTTTTTTCTTGGAAGCGTCTTCCTTCTTTTCCGAGGAATGTTCTTTTGAGTTGGAGGACGTCCCCTTGTTGTTTGCAGAGGTTTCTTTCTTCTTTTCTGCAGAAGAATCTTTCTTTTCCGTTTTTTTCTCTGTCTTCTTCTCGGAGGGTACCAGAACTGGTGTCGTGGATCCCTTTTGCGGATTCTCTTCTTTATTACGAGGAGAGGGCTGCTCACTTGAGGAGTTTTCAGTCTCCGTAGAAGCAGGTATCTCTTCCGATTCTTTACAATCTTCAGGGATTTTGTGCTCCATCGAAAGCGCAATCTTCACCACCATTTTAGGTTTGATGGGAGTGCCTGCTGGGAGACTTTGCGCCACGACACGCCCCATACCGGTGACTTTCACCTTCACCCCCATGCGTTCTAGGCGGTAAACGGCATCGCGCAGTCCGTATCCAATGACAGAAGGCAGTCCTTTGCAGCTTGTTTCGTTGTTGAGCGAAATGGCGCCTTGGTGAACAGGCTCGCCCCATGCAAGACCTTCCGACGTGCGATAGTTGTTGCGGTGAGGCACTTGTAGTTCGTTGAGCACCTGGCTGAGGGTCACCAGATTACCATTTTGCATCATCGGAGGAACGGCACGAAGAGCAGTAGTGTCAATTGCAGCTTTGTAGTCCGTTTTTCGGTTTTTAGCCATCACACCTTCTGCCACTTTTTTGAAAACTGGACAGCAGTGGATACCTCCATACGCAGGTGCACCCTTTTCGATGCAGACAATCATGGAATATCGTGGATGGTCGGCAGGGAAATATCCAGCGAAGCTCACGAGATAGTTAGAAGCAAATCCCTCTTTGCTCCAAATCTGTGCTGTACCCGTCTTACCTGCTATGGCAAAGTTCTTAGAATAAGCCAGTTTTCCCGTTCCAGTGTTTTTGCCCACCACACCTTCAAGGCAGATTTGGATATTGCGCAGTACCTCTGGCTTGCACATCCGTTCGCGGAGCACCACGGTGGGATATTCTTGTACCACTTCATTTCCGCGGCGCACCTCAGTGACGAAGCGAGGAGCGACGAGTTTTCCTCCATTTGCCACCCCATTGTAGAAGGTGAGGGTAGAAATGGGAGGAATTTGGGTTTCATATCCGATGCTCATCCAAGGCAGTGTAGTGCCGTACCAGCGGTCTGGGTTATCTCTGCGATAGCGGATGCGAGGTTTTTTGTATCCTGGGATGGGGATGTGGAGATCTTCCATGATGCCGATGCGTTGCAGTCCAGACACAAACTGGTCGGGGTTGCTCGCATAAGCGTTGTCAATGAGCGTACTTACCCCCACATTCGACGATTTCTTGATGATTTCAGGCACGGTGAGCACCCCATTTCCACCTTTTCGCCAGTCGGAGTCACGCATCTTGCGTCCGTGCATCTCGCGAATACCATTTCCGGTGTTGCAGGTGGTGTTCATGTTGATTTTACCATCGTCCATCGCCACCATAAATGACATCGGTTTGAACACAGAACCTGGTTCCATCATATTGGTCACCGCGCGTGGATCAATCTCAGCGTAGTTTCCATTTTCAAGTCGTGAGAGCGAAGACATAGCTTTCACGTTACCAGTTTGCACCTCCATGAGGATACACATACCTGCTCGCGCTCCAATGGCGCGCAACTGGTTGCCCAGCACTTTTTCGGTCAAATCCTGCATGCCCACGTCGATTGTCGTCACCACATCGCAACCATCCACGGCAGGGGTGTCCACCAGATTGATATATCTGTTCGCCACTTTTTGGCGATGACACACACCAGGCTTACCGCTCAACACAGAGTCAAAAGCCAACTCGAGTCCGTTGAGCGCTTCGTCGTTTTCGCTGCGCAGATTACCAATCGTGCGAATCGCCAAACGACCATAAGGATTTTTGCGACGGCGGAATTCCTCTGTCGTGAATCCGCTCTTCCCAATGGGAAGATTGAGCAACGGCACTTTCTTCAGTTCCGTCAGTTGGATATACGTCACTCGTTTGGGATAGAGTGAGATATTGTGCTTCTGTTGAGCGCGTCCTTTGAGGATGGCAGCGCGTGTTTTCTCAATGTCTAGGTCTGGGATAATGCGTTTCATGCCCGTGAGCATGCTATCCATCTTGGTGGTGAGGATAGAGTCACGAACTATTTGGTCTTTCACACGTCGTGCCGAGTCAGGTTCCCACGACATGGGGTCAAGATATATTCGATATTCAGGCAGTGATGTCGCCAACACCTGTCCATCTGCTGAGAGGATGTTGCCGCGTGTTGCTGCCAACGGTTTGAAACGGCTTTCAAACTTCGTGCTCACAGCCATCCAATAGTCATGTTGCACAAACATGATGTATGCTGTTTTGACCAGTATGATGAGACTGGCGAAGACAAACAATGCCAAGACAACACAGTAGCGTTGAAATGCCAATTTGATGACATTTGGGGGTGTTTTTGTAGACATAAGACTCAGAGTGAGCTATAAATCGTTTGGGGCAGGGGAAGTAGTAGCGATAAACGCAGGAACTTTGGTGGAAGTAGGAAAGTACGGCATGTGCCAGATTGGCTTATTCATCATCCGTCACCGGCAATTCAAAGGGAGCGTCTGTAGAAGTCTGGATGGTGGAGTCTTGCAACTGGCTTTCAATCTTCGAGCCCAGTGTGCGTTCGCGGAGTTCACTCGAACGAGTCAAGGCTTTGTAGCGGCGATCGAGTAGTTCCTTGTTCAGTTTGTCATTTTCGATCATCAAATTGCGGTGATGATATCCCAAACTCACGTAGGCAATGAAGAGAGACATGATCAACAGCACGAAAAACCAGTTGCGTCGCAGGAAGGAGAGGAATGAGATGCCTTGTACCAAATCCTTCAGCATCTGTTTGTCGAATTTTATATCATCGTCAATGATCCACTGACGCCATCTTTGTGCGCGCACTTCTTCAGAGCACTCCTCGTCAGAGTCTCTGTCTTTGGGGGCTTGTTCTGTGGGTGCAGATAGGCTTTCTGCAGCTTGTAGTTCTTCTGTAGCAGTTTCTGCATTGTCTTCAGCGGTTTCCGCTTCTAGGGCTTCCGCTTGAGGCTCGTATTCAGGAACGATGATGTCGAAATCAACTTCTTTCATAGTTTTTTGTGGGGAATCAAAACTCCAAGTCTTCTTGTGTGTGAAGGGAATGAGGGGAGAAATTATAGTTTTTCAGCAATGCGGAGTTTTGCACTTCGGCTGCGAGGGTTAGCCAGTTGTTCCTCTTCTGAGGGAATAATCACTTTATTGTTTACGGGGCGTAGCGGAGAAAGACGGTTTCCATAAAAATCTTGTTCCACCTTGCCCGCAATGTTGCCCGAACGCATGAAATTTTTCACCATGCGATCTTCCAAACTATGATAGGTCAGCACCGAAAGACGTCCACCAGGTCGCAACACGCGGAGTGCCGCTTGCAACATCTCTTCCAGAGCGTCCATCTCGTGGTTTACTTCGATGCGTAGGGCTTGAAACACCTTTGCCAAGTCTTTCTTTTCGCGATCGCGAGGCATGAGCGGTTGCACCACTTGCAGCAAATCGTTAATGGTGCTGAAAGCGCGTTCGCCACGTTGCTTCACGACTGCAGCTGCCAGTCGACGACCATTTTTCAGTTCTCCATAAATCTGAAACACCTTTGCCAGTTGCTCTTCCGTGGCAGTGTTGAGCACCTGAGCCGCTGTGCTACCCCCTCGCACGTTCATGCGCATGTCGAGGGGAGCGTCAAATCGAAATGAAAAACCGCGTTCTTCCGCATCGAAGTGGTGGCTTGACACACCGAGGTCTGCCAACACCCCATCCACTTTGCCCACTTGGTCATAAAATCTCATCCATCGTGAGAGGAAGCGGAAGTTGCTTGCCACAAAAGTAAGTCGTTCTTCGTGTTCTGGCACATTTGCCACCGCGTCAGCGTCTTGGTCAAAACTAAATAGACGACCCTCTTCACCCAGTCGCGCGAGAATCTCGCGACTATGTCCACCGCCACCAAAAGTGGCATCGATGTACACGCCATCGGGACGCATGTTGAGTCCATCCACCGTGGGATGGAGCAGCACTGGAACGTGATATGTGGGGCAGATTGTAGGCATTTCGTTGTGATAGTCTTATAGTAGCGAGCAAAGTTACTAAATTCTCTGCACTTTTATCCTCTATTTTTTGGAAAAAAAATGCCCTGTGAAATTTTACTTTAGTCGATAGTGATTAAGTGTTTGACTGTCAGGTTATAATCTGTTTTCTCCATTTGCGCCACATCTATTTGCTTTTTCGCTTGTTTTTGTGGGTTCTTTAATCGTTTGTTCTCTCCTTAGTTTTGTCAGAAGAATGTAGGAAAATAGGTTGGTTATTATTCTTTTTATAGCTAAATTTGTAGCGCCTACTTGCCGATAGTGGTTGTGCGTTCTTCTAATGCACTATATGCTTAGCCTCCTATGACAAAATCTCGTTTGTTGCTCGTTTCATGCTTTCTCATAGCTGTCGTATTCTGGCTGTTCAAGAATCTGCAAGGCAGTGTTTCGGGACTACCTTGTCTCTTTCGTTCAGCAACGGGGTATAGTTGTCCGGGCTGTGGAGCGCAAAGAGCCGTCCATGCTTTACTGCACGGGCACTTTGTGGAAGCCATTAGATACAACTATTTTCTCCCTTGTGTCGTTGTATTTCTACTTGTTTTTTATAGCCTTAGTTTCTTTGAAAAGGGTAAAATCATTCGCGCTAGACTTTCAAGCGCTACTGCTGTCCTTGTCTATCTGTTGATAACTCTTTGTTGGGTTCTCATTCGAAATTTATATCAGTGCTAATTTCCTCTTTTGAACTGAAAATAGCCGTATCAATGTAGTGCATTGATACGGCTATTTTTTATGCTGCACCATCCCTTTTTATGGATGGCTAAGTCAATGTTCTAGATGGTGCTTCAGTCTTACCTAAACATATTGACTAAGGGCAAAGAGCATGGATTGGTAATTTTTCTCGCGCGTTGCGTCCATAATCAGGAATAAATCAATGATAGCCCAGATGCCGCAACCGCCACCAGTGAGTAGTTTTCCTACTCCGAGACCAACGTCACCGATGTAGAAGCGGTCAATTCCAGACAAGCCAAGGAGGGTTGGGAAGATTGAGAGAAGTAATGCAGTTGTAGGATCTTTCAAATTAGAAGCATAGAAAGGTATATTTGAAGTATCTGGAAGTTGCAGCATGCGATTGCGCAAGTCTACACACTGTTGCACAGTGAAATATTTGGAGTTTGCAGCGAAAAAGTTGTTTATTTGGTTAGTATCCATTGTCTAAATGTTTTAAGATGTGAACGTGGTTACAAATGTAGGGATAATCTTATTGATGACCAAGTAAAAGTTTCTTTTTCTGGGGAATTTTTCTGTCGTCGTGCAAGCCCGTTGCTGTTTGCGTTCCATTTGAGTGTCTTCGGCTCACTCCTTTTGGCTTGAGAAAAAGTCCAATGTTTTGGGAAAAACGTTGGAGATTTTCGGAAAAACGTGGGAAGTTTTTCCAAAAACGTAGGAGATTTTTCTAGAAAAGTCGGAGATTTTTTGAGTGAAATATGGACCTTTTGAAAGAGGGAAAAGCAGGAAGGAAGGGTGAAATCTCCTTCCATGGAATATGTATTGGTGATTGTGCAGCAAACGAGGACCATTTTTGTGACAAAAGGCAGGAAGAAATAAGAAAACTCTGCATGAAGACAACAAGAACTTGAAGGTGATGAAAGTATCCAAGTATAGGATAGCTCTAGGGAGTGTTTTGAGATGTGAAATCGCTGCTGCGGAAAGCCCCTCGCGCGCGTACGTACAGAAGTTCATCACTTTTTGCTTTCACAACCTTCACAGAAAGTCGTGTAATCGATTGTAATCTAGTGTCTTGTAATCGGTTTTCGGACAATTTTTAACAGTTTTGCGTAGGAGTCTCAAATATGGGGCGAAAAAGTGGGGGAGTAGGTGGATAATAATTAGGGTAGTTTTTTCTCTTTTTCGGGAGCGTTTTTGGGGTACTCTGTGAAGGTTGTGAAAGCAAAAACAGCAAAATCCCAGGGAATGCGCGCGCGTCGCGCGAGGGAAAGCGGGGTGTTCATCATCTGTTGAATATCCATGTGCCATCGTAGGAAAAACTAGCCTGAAAGCCACTGTAGGGCAAAACGAAGGAAAATGAGAGAAAATAAGAAAAAATAAGAAAACGCAGGGTACGGAAACAGTAAGTGGAGATTGTTCTGGAAACGACCATCGATAGAGTATGCCCCAATGTGGGAGAAACTTCCAAAAGTCAGAGAGAATGCTCCAATGTGTGCATGATTTTGCCATGATGTATGAAAAACTTCCTCAATGCGTGAGCGTTTTCTCTCAGAAAAGCGGGTGCGATTTTGGGCTAAATGAAGCTGGCGTGAAAAAAACACAGGTGCGTATGCTTGGGG
>JABZGM010000011.1 GCA_015259235.1 Alloprevotella sp.
CTCATAGAGCAGCCCTTCGGTCACGAATATCGAATAGTCGTCCCCTTGACCGAAGATAAAGGTTGCCAAAATCACATTGACGAGGTTGAAACTCAGCCCAAAAAACGACATACTGCCCAGAATCCACAACCAACTCACCACCATGGGGAAGAAAGCTAGAACAGCCACGCTGAATCGTCGGAACGAGAGCCACAAAAAACCGAAGACGATGGCACCACACACCCAGCCGATGTAGGAAAAGTCCTGCGACAGATGGCGCGCCACGCTCTCGTTCATCGATTTGGGCGTGAAAGTCCAGACGCTCTCCGTGTCTTCTTCTACCGCCTTGGGAGCCTTCGCGCGAGACATCGAGATTTGGAGTGCGTCATCCAACTGTTGCTTCAGCGCATCCGCTTCACCGCGTGGCACATTCACCACGGCCGTCACTATATATTGCCCTTTGCCATCGCGCGCCACCAAAGGAGCTAGCGCATCTTCGCCCATCGTCAAGCACTGGGCAGCATTGATGGGACGAAAGTCTCGGCGCAAAAGGCTATCAAAAGGCGCAAAAGCCTGTGGTGCAAAGCCCAATTTTGCAGCTTCCTGCGCTGTTTGTTGGCGCAGTGCTGTTCCATTTTCCTGCACAAAAGCCTTCCATCGCGTCAGACGTGCCGTTTGTTCTCCAGCAGATGCGAGATATGGGGCTACGCTTTGCACCGTTGCGCCTTTCACCTTCCGAATCATGGGGGCAATCGTGCTTTCCTTTTGCTCACGCAGCGCAAGTGCCTTCTCGAGTGTCTGTGCGCGGTGAGCGATATATAGAGGTTCGTGGAGCGTGTCGGCTTGTCGCAGTTGTGCCAACTCGCCAAACAGCGTGCGTTGTTCTGAGGATAGGTAATTTAAGTGCGCAAGATTGGCGTCAAACTCCACATTTCTCCCCGTCCATCCCAAGAGCAGCGTGGCGATGAGGGCAATACCCAGCCCCAAAGTGCGATAGCGCGGAGCGGTCTTGCGCATGGGCACGCTTGCCACTTCGAGATTTTCCACCTCGCCTTGTGAGGGTGAAGAGTGCACGGTGGTAGTTGTGGCAGGGGCTTTCACCAAATGAGGCAACGCCACCAGCACAAAGGCTATCGTCCCTACGAGCATAGCAGCTGCAAACACGCCTAAATCGCGCAGTGCCACAGAGTGTAGTGGAATCAATGACGCAAAAGCTCCCACGGTGGTCACATTGCCGATGAGCAAAGGCGTGACCAGTTCGCGAAGATTTTGGCGAATGCTGCCAGCATGTGGCAGGTGCGTGAGAAAATGTAAGGGATAATTGACCGCGATGCCGATGATCACCGAGGAGATGCCCAAGACGATGAGCGAAACCGTGGAAGTGGTGAACGAAAGCACACAGAGTCCCACCAGCCATCCGAAACCTACGGTCAGGACGATGAGCAAAAGGTGTCGCACGCGTCGGAGGGTGTAGAGCAAGATGCCCAAGGTGAGCACCACCGCCACGGCTATTGCCCAAGTACTGTCGCGCTTGATCTGTTCGGCATTGCCCACAGCGATGGTGGGCGCACCGATGATTTGCACCCGAATCGGGGGAGTAAGTTGAGCATGATGAGCTTGTTTTTCCGTGTTTTTTTCAAGTTCTGTGGGAGCATTATTGGACGCACTGGCTTCTTGCTCCACGGTCTGTGCCACGTCCTCCAGCAGATGTTTGAGTCGCGCTTGCACGTCCGTGGCAGTACCTTGGGCGTTGGTGGTGAGCATCACCACACACCAGCGATGGTCGGGCGAGAAGATGTGCCCTTCGTGCAGATCATAGTGCAGATTGGTGCGTGTTTCTAGCAGTCGTCTGGCAGGAGCGGAGAAGAGATTCAGCGGATCTTGCGCCAAAGTCGCAGATTGCCACCCACTGGTGGGGAGCATCATTTCAGACTGTGCCGCGTGGAGTTGGCGATTCACAAAGTGGGGCGTGCGCATCGCGGAGTCGATGTGCGTCCAGTCGGCAGAGGTGAGCAAATAGGGCGCATGTTCCACCCACCACACTTGGCGATCCATCATCTGCGCCACGTCTATTTCGCTCACCACTTGTGACAACCACTTGGCAGTGTCGCGTTCTTGCACCATCTCTGCAAAGCGGTCGGCAGCATCAATGAGCGTTTCTTCGGGCGTTGTCTGTGAGTTATCCGCCATTCGCGCAGCCCGACTACTGTCGCTGGGCGCTGCCTCGTGGCGCACTACGGCAAAGATGCGGTTGCCTCCGTTGTATTGTCCGAAAGCTGCGAGCGATGCTGGATATTCTCCATCGTTGGGCAGAAAATCTGTGATGTCCTCCTTAAAATCTAAGCTACTCACACGCGCCACTAGGAGCAGTACGACAGCCACTCCGAGGGTCCACCGCCATCGTGGGCGAGGACGCAGAAATTCATACAAACGGAGGAAAAAAGACTTAGACATTAGGGATTAGACGTTAGACGTTAGGGAGTAGACGTTAGAGATTAGACGTTAGAGGAGCAGTTGCTACAAGGGTAGCAAAAGAAATACTTCAGAGAGCCTTGGGAGGGGGAGGCACCTACGACTGACCTCTCAGGTCGATAAACTTGATAGGCTTGCGCGACTTAGGCGGAAAGTTGATGGCAGCCACCTCTTCTTTGGGCAGAATCTCCACATCGGGCGTCACTCGAAGGCGAGCACGAAAGCGATCTTTCAAATCTTTCGTGATGGCAGTGGGCAGTGGCAAATGGCTGTCTGCCACATATTGTTGCGCCACCTCCTGTTTCAGTCCCACCTTCGCGCACACTTCGTCTGTGCCGTTGGCAGAAGTGCGCGCCACCACCACATAGTTCTCCACATAAGGGGCGTGATCCAACACATCATTCAAGGCAGGCGGATAGAGCGTTGTCCCTTTGAGTTTAATCATATTGTGCTTTCTTCCCACGAGTGGTGTGAGGCGATAGGTGTGACGTCCGCAAGCGCAAGGAGCCACTACGCGGGCTGCCACATCGCCCGTGCGGAAGCGCAAGAGTGGCATTCCCTCTACCCCCAAGGGTGTGACCACGATTTCCCCAAATTCTCCATCTTTCACAGGGCGATTGTCCTCACCGATGATCTCGACAATCACAAGTTCTGGATGCACATGACCGCCATTTCCTTCGGGACATTCGGCAAAGGTTGCCCCCATCTCTGTGGAGGAATAGGTGGCAAAGAGCGACACTTCGGGCCATCTCTCCGCGATGCGCTTGCCCAAAAGATTGAGTTGAAAATCAGTATCTCGGAGACCTTCGCCAATACCGATGATGCGGCGCACGCTGGAGTGGCGATAGTCGATGCCGTGTGCCTCGGCATAGTCGATGAGTCGTAGGATGAACGAGGGTACACACATGAGGGTGTCGGGCTGAATCTTGCGAATGGTGTCCCATTGCAATTCGGGAATACCGCCACCCACTCGCACCACGCCTGCTCCCAAACGGCGAAGTCCGAGAAAATATGCCATACCTGCCATAAATCTCTTGTCGAGAGTGGTCATAATCTGCACGATACTGTCGCGCGTCACACCAGCACAGGCAAAGGAACGGGCTTCGTTGAATGCCAATCGTTCGAGATCGCCATCGGTGCAAGCGAAGGTCACCGCCTCTCCCATCGTACCCGAGGTGGTGACATAGTCGATGACCTCACTTGGGGGGACGCAGAGGAAGTCCGCATTGTCGCGTTGCAGATCTGCTTTCTCTGTGAAGGGCAGTTGCTGCAAGTCGTCAATGGTGCGGATTTGAGCCACATCAATGTGGTGTTCTCGAAACATCCGTTGATAGAAAGGCGATTTTTCTGCCAGATAGTGCAGATGTTTGCGCAGAAGATCTTCTTGAAATTCCTGAATGACTTGGGGAGATTGGAAAGAAATATCAGTCATAAGTCACGGAGGCTTGCCATTTCTTTGATGCTGTATTGCTTTTTTGGGGGAATCCTTACAAGGTACTGGCGCAGCCTTGGGAGCATGAAGCATCAAAGGTGGAACAAAGGGGAAGTGAAAAGGGGAGAAAGGAGGAGGAAGAATTTGAGAGGTGGGTGGAAAAGGTGGCTTAGATATGCCCCAAAAGTGTGTTTTTGCCGAGTATCGCTTCAGCAGTTTGCACCGCATTGAGGGGAGTTCCGCAGATGCCATGCAGACCAACGCACTGACCACTCAAATATAAGTTGTGCACTTTGGTGAACACAGGGATTTGCCATCGCATGAAGTGCTCCGCATCTTTCTCAATGCCATATAGACTTCCTTGAGGGCTGTGGTAATAATCGCGGATGGTGAGGGGCGATGCTGCCTCGATGCGGTCGATCCATTGCCGGATGTTGGGCAAGCGGGTGGCAAGAAGATCCAAGACCCTCTCCGTCATCTCTGCTTTCCAAGCCTGATATTCGGCTCCTCGTTGGTGCGTTGTAGTGTCTGCCCACGGAGCCACGGCAGAGAAGGGTATTGGAGTGGTGATGGTCATTCGCGAAGCAGTGGTGGCATCTTCTGAGTCGGGCGGTGTCATGTACAGAATTCCGTGGGGCCACTCCGCATTGTACTCTTCAAGCGACCAGATTTTTCCCCATGCGCGTTGCACATATCCGCTGCGATTCACATAGGGATAGCCCTCTTTGAGCGTGAGATAGACCGAAAAAGCCGAATAACCCACGGGCAAATCTTCCAAGCGCTGGCGATAAATCTTTGGGAAAGCGCCTTCGTCCGTCACACGAAGCAGTTCGCGTACATGGACTGCCGACACATATTTCTCTGCCGAAAACTGCCTGCCATCTGCGAGTTCTACCCTTTGCACCGCATGGTCTTGCACGACAATGCGTGTGACCTCAGCGCGATTCAGCACTTCACCGCCTGCCTCTTCGATCACTTGGCGCAGCGCATCGGCGAGTTGTCCACTATTCCCCACAAACCGCGACGTTCCTTCGATATAGAGCACATTGATCACTGCGTGGATATAGGCAGGAGTGTGCCCAGCGCGTCCACCGTACATCGGATTCATGTACGCCAACAACTGACGAAGTTGCTCATCTTCTATGTATTGCGCGATAAATTCATCGGCTGGCACGAGGCAATCTTCGCTGAGTGCTGCCATCGTGTCGGAGGGATGAAGATGAAAGAGCGAGAGTTGGTCGGTGATGCGGTAGAGGGCGTCGACATATCGTGCGATGCCAGTTTCTTCCTGTGGGAAATAGCGTGCCCAACTTTGGACGAATCCTTCACGATTACCGCGGATTTCATAGCAATCGCCTGTGGATGCCATGAAGATTTCGTCCATTGTTTCATCCACATCCTTCAGACGAAGTTGGTCGTAGATGTCGAGATAATCACAGAGTCTTCGCAAGGTTTGCCCTTCGCCAAAGCCACCCAAGAGGTGCATTCCTGTGTCGAAATGTTGCGTTCCTCGACGAAAACTCTGCAGTCCTCCCCCGATGATGGCATTTTTCTCCAAGACGAGGCAGCGCATGCCCGACTTACTGAGCAGTGCTGCGGTGAAAAGTCCGCCAAGACCTCCACCGATGATGAGGACGTTGTAGGGAGAATAGACGTTAGAGGGTCGCGGACCCATTTTTCTCGCCCCGACAAGCGTGGCTCGGAGAGAGGGAGAATAGACGTTAGACATTAGATGTTAGACGTTAGAGGGCGCGGATATGAGTGCTAAAAACTTAGATAGTAGACGTTTGAATGGGGACTTTTTCAATCCCAACTGCGCTTGATTTCTGAGACTGCAAGGTGGGTGCCCACCAAAGTGCCCAAGATGCCGTGGGAATTGACGTTTTGTCCAGCCAAAAACAAGTTAGGGATGCGCGTGCGAGTAGCTACTCTTCCGGCAGCACCAAGTGAGAGGTCGCGAGCGATGCCGTAGAGACTTCCTCCGACAGTGCCCGTGTAGTCGCGATAGGTGAGCGGGGAGGACGAATATACCCGACTGATGCAAGCGCGCGTGCCAGGGAATTGTCGTTCTAAGGCAGCAAGTAACTGTTCCGTTCGCGCTGCTTTCCACATTTCGTAGGAAGAACCGCGATGTCCCACGAACGAATCTTCCCAAGGTTGCATCTCTTCGTAACGCACATAGGCGATAACCTCCGCCGTTGTTGCCCATTGCTGATGCGGTTTTTCGCATTGGTGCATATAGAGAAAGCCACGTGGCCAGTCATCTGTCGTATAGTCTTCGCAGTCCCACGGAGAGGTGTGGTAGACATATTGGTTGGCGTTGATATAAGGTAGGCTTTCGGGACGAAAAGCGAGGTAGAGAGTGAAGCATCCCACCGTGTTGGGCAGGGCGGCGATGCGACGCTTATAGGCTGGACGTAGGAGAGGGGTGTCGGGAAGTAGGGAGAGCATGGCTTGTGGATGGAGGGTGCTGACGATGCAATCGGCAGGGAAGTGCACCCCTTTGGCGGTGGTCACTCCCGTGGCTTGGGAATGGTTGCAGTGAATCTCCGTGACGCGTTGGCGCGTGAGCACCTTTCCGCCGAGCTGCTCGAGTTGTTGGATGAGTTGTTCGGCAATAATCTGGCTTCCCCCTGCGATGCGGGCGGCACTGGCGTTGTAGAATTCGGTGATAAAAGCATGCGTGGCAAAGGGTGTTTGTCCCTTGCGCCCTGCATAGAGAGGGAGATTTCCCACCAAGACTTGCCGCAAAGTGGCATCGCCTATCATACTTTCGAGGATGCTGTCCACACTGCGCGACTGATATTCTTGCATGGTGTGGAGCTGCTCTGCCAAGTTCGTCTCATGGTGGATGGACGACACGTGCATGATCTTCCGTACCAACTGGAGATACTTCCACAGGTTGTCGCGCTCTTGGGGAAAATGCTGTGCCAAAACATCGACAAAAGCCTCTCCTTTGGCGTAGGCGAAGGACTGTCCCTCGAGATGAATCTGCTCATATCCCCCAGCATCGAGCGGCACCAACGGAAGATGCAGGTTATAATCTTGGAGCAGCGGATGCAACACTTGTCCTTCTTCATAACTTCCCACGAAGTGCATGCCCGTTTCCCACCGATGTCCGTGGCGATAAAAGCTCTGTAAGCAACCGCCAGCTTGAGGAGATTGCTCCAAAACGGTGACTTGATGCCCCATCCGTGCGAGTTGTACACCACAACTCAGCCCACCGAGACCGCTACCAAGGACAAGTATTTGGGACATAAGAGGAGGTTTTAGATGTTAGAGGGTCGCAGCCCCTTTTTGCTCGCCACGACAAGCGTGGCTCGGGTGTTTTAGAGGTTAGAGATTAGACGTTAGATGTTAGAATGTGGACTTTGCGCCATTAAGCATCGGAGGGATTGCTCAGCACAGTTTGATAATACTGCCGGAATTGTCGAGCTTGTTGGAGCGTACTCCCTTGTCGCAGTGGATCGGAGGGAGAAATGCGGGGTCCCACTTCGACATCTATTTTGCCTGCTCGGATGGCGAGGTCAGTTTTGCCCAACACCTGTCCTGTGCCTCTCAGAAAGAGGGGGAGAATATCTACTTGAAAGCGTTCGGCAAGTGCGAAAGCTCCTTGGTGAAATCGCCCTAATCGACCTGTGGCACTGCGAGTGCCTTCGGGGAAAATCAATACACTGTAGCCCCGCTGCAAGAGCCCCCCCACGCGTGCTGCGAGGGTTTCAAAATCTTCTGTGACGGGCAAGAACTCCGCATGGCGAATGATGACGCCATAAAGGGGATTTCGCCACACCCACTGCTTGGTCATGATCACCAAATGGGGAGTGAGGAGCATGACGCTGAGCAAGTCGAGGTGACTACGATGGTTTGCCACGATGATGGCTGGGCGAGTGAAGTCTTCTCCGTGCCGATGAACGCGCAAGGTTACGCGTGGCAGCAACCACAACACGCCACGCGCCACGCGCTGAATCAGGCGATGGAGCCACAGCCGTTGGGCATCTTGAGGAGGAAAAAGCGAAAACCCTAGCCCGATGACGGCTTGCGCAGGGAGCATGAGAAGGAAGAAGCTGAGCAACAAAACGATGCCGTAGACAAAACTCAGTAAGCGGAGGGGCCACACCACGGAGAGGGCGAGTGTGGTGAGGGCAGTGTTGAGCAGGGTGATGCGGAAAAAGTCGGCAGTAGGACGGAAGTGACTCACCCTTTCTTCGCGCGGAGGATAATACACCTTTACGGGAATCTGTCGCAATCTTGTGCCACACCAAGCCGAGAACACCATGATTTCCAATTCCGCCTCGTAGCGATTGGTGAGAAAGTCCAATCCGTGGAGGTGATGCAAGGGATAGGCGCGAAATCCTGTCTGCGTGTCTTCCAGGGAAAAGCCTGTTTGCAGCCATACCCAGAAGTTGGAAAATCGGTTGGCACGCCTAGCTGCTGCCGACATATTGGGAGCTTGTTGCGTAAAAAGTTCGGGAGAAAAGCGATTGCCCACGATGATGTCGTCGGGCGTCTCCGCGATGGCTTGGAGAAACTGCGGAAGGTCGCTTGCAAAATGCTGACCATCGCTGTCCATCGTAATGACATGCGTATAGCCACATTGGCGAGCATGGCGGAAACCGTGGCGTAGTGCTGCCCCTTTGCCCAAATTTTGGGGATGGTATAAGACGATGATGCCAGAAAATCGTGAGAGAATCTGCAAGGTCTCGTCCGTGCTTCCATCGTCTACCACCATGAGGGGGGCGCACTGCGCTTGGAGGATGTCGGTGATGACGTCCGCCAGCGTGTGAGCATTGTTGTAGGTGGGTAGAAGAATGATGGGGCGCATAAGTAGAAAGTAGGGAAAACCTAATTAGGACAACGAACAAAATCGCAGCGAGAGTTTGGCAAAAGTAGTTTCTTCGTGGGAGAGGGTTGCTTTCAACTGCGAGGGGTCGCCCGAAAGGTCAATGGTGAGTGTCGAAACCTCCGATGGACTAATGGGCGCAAGGTATTTGATGTTCTTCGCCTCAGAGAGTCGGAGCGGAGATTTCCAAGTGCGCTCAGCCAGTTCTTTCACGATTTGGAGCGCGCACACGCCAGGCAAGATGGGATGTCCAGGAAAGTGCGCTCGGAAGATGGGATGATCTGCCTGCAAGTCCAACTGAAATATGGCACGCGTGGGCAGTTCGTGGGTCTCGTCGGTGAGATGAAAGAGAGAATCAAGGAGCTTCATGTGAAAAAGCTGGTAAAAGAGTGAGCAGACTATCAGCGCCACTGTCGCCACCTTCAAAGCAAGCGTGGCGCACGCTCGGAGTGCTTCATGGTGCAGTGGTGTCGCTGGATATCGAGTCTTGGACTGTCTGCGTTGAGTCTAGGGGAAGTGGGGAAAAATCGTAGCGAATGCCGTGGCGATTTTGGTGAGAAAAGGCTTGTCCTGTGGCAAAGTGCGGAACAAAAGTTTGGAAATCCTTTTTCAACATTCTGCGCAGGAAGAAGCCGCGCAAGGGAGGAATGAGGTGCGTCAATCGGATGCGCTGTCGTTGTCGCTCGTAGGTGAAGTCGAAGGCTTGGACACCAAACTCATTGACCCACGCACCCACGATGCTATCATGGCGCACGCGCACCACGCAAAGTCCGGAGAGATTGCCGCGCGGCATCGTGATTTGTGCCGACCATGTCGTGGCACTGTCCGTGACCACCCACGGGAGGGGCGGTGCACTGGGAGCCTTTTGTGCCGTACTGCAAGCGGTGAGCAAGCACAAGGCGAAGATCGCCCCCCAAAGTAGCTTGGTGCTAATCCACCTTAAAGTCCGAAGCTGCGACATGTTGGTTCTTTTTGAAACCCGAAAGTTCGATGGTGGTAACATCTCCGCTGCGTTCGGTGAGCACCACGCGCGAAACGACCGCTAACTTCGGGTCGATGGTGAGGGTGATTTGCGAAAACAAGGCTTTCATCTCACCGCGTTGAGGCGTGAGTTGGGCTATCCACGTGCCATTGTGCGAAAAAAGTTGGGTGCGAAAGGAGCGATCTGTCAGACATTGCCCCGTGACGTTGCTCACCATCAGGCGAGCGATCTGTTGAAATACCTTGTTTTGGCGCACATCGACCACATTCTTACCGCGATCTCCGCCAAGGAGCACCTTATTTCCCGAAAGCACAAACACGTAGTGCGTGGGGGTGCTGTATTCCCAACGGAGTTGTGTGGGTTGGGCATACGACATTCTGCCGCGTGACACCAAACGATGGTTGAGCATCTTCAGTGTTTTGGTTTGGACAAATAGGGCTTGCAAGGTCTTTGTCTGCTGCGCTGCTGCAGAACTTTGGGAGAGCACCTGTTGCGCCTCCTGCTGCGAGAGAGGAGTTTGGGCTGAGAGCGACAAAAACGTGAGACAGCCTATGAGAAAAGAACAAAATTTTCGCATGAGGAAACGAGAATAAATATGCTGTTATTTGGAAATCAGTGCCACACCCACCAGGATAAAGGCTAGTCCTATCCATCGGGTGAAGGGTACTTCTTCGTGAAAGATAAACACTGCTGCCAACATTCCCATCACATAACTCAGACTCACCATGGGAAAGGCTTGATGAAAGGCGAAGTGCTTCACGATGTACATCCACAACAATGAGGCAGCACCGAAACAAAGTCCACAAGCCGCAAACCACAGATTGCCAAAGACCGCCCCAAAATAGCGGAGAGACCATGAAAATGCAGGGAACTGCGCGAGGGAAATCTTCAAAGTCACCTGCCCAAGGGTGAGGAGGGCGGACTGCAACAGTGCGAGAAATATCAGTGCGGGCATAGAGCGTGGAATGTGGTGGTGGGAAGGATGGGACAAATGGCTCCTTCGGGCGAGGTGGAAAGATAGTACGCTACTGCCAGATTATTCCTTTCGTCGTGTGCACCCACTAGCGCATTGTCGGCATGCCTCTGCGAGAGGAGCAAGTAGGCATCGCGGAGTGCGTGGTCGTAGGACGCATCGCCCTGCGAGAAAGTCGTGTTGTAGCCGTGACTTTTTGTGTGAATCGCCACCAAACCAGCAAGGGTGTTGTGCGTGGAATGGATGAAATGTGTGGGCGAAAGGAATTCCTCCCCTTGTTCGACTAATTGGCGCAAGAAACGCTCCGTGTCGGTGACGCAGCCCATCGCAGTTCCCACCACAATGGCTTGCGGTTGGGCATAAGGACTGGGGAGAACCGTTGCAGCCTGTTCCGATGAAGCAGCCGAATTTGAACGCTCACTTTGTGCCACCTTTGCCAAGACTGCGAGCGACACTTGCAATCCGCGCTTCAACAAAGGCGTGAGACGACGTGCCACCATGGGAGGAATCTTGGGCAAATCTTCGGGTGCGAGATCTTCGTGTCGGAGCAGTTGGTGCAGATAGACCGCGCGAGGTGCAGGAATGGCGGAGGGTTGTTCCTCCGATTGCACAGTGTCGTATTGTGAAAACACGAGCGCAGTGTCGTTGCCTCCGAAGGCAAAGGCATTGCACAGTATATGGCGGAGCTGTGGTGCAGGAGTGGGAACAAGCACAGGTGTGAAATCTTCGTCCATTGCCAAGCTCCAATGCAGATTGGCAGGAAGGAAGTGATGCTGCAAAGCCAGAAGGCAAATCACAGCTTCCACACTTCCCGAAGCACTCGTGGTGTGTCCAGTGGCAGACTTGGTGGAGGAGAGTGGGGGAAGCGTGGAAAACACGCTGCGCACTGCGGTAAGTTCACTCGCATCATTGTTGGGCGTGCCTGTGCCGTGGGCATTGATATAGCCGATGTCGGCAGGTTGCAGACCAGCCCTGCGGAGAGCGGCTTGCATGGCTAGGACAGCACCGATGCCCTCTTCCGAAGAAGCCGTTTGGTGAAAGGCATCGCAGGCATTGCCCCAGCCGGAGAGTGTGGCAAGAGGTTGGACACCGCGTGCCAAAGCATGGCTTTCGCGCTCCAACACCACAAAGGCGGCTCCTTCACCTAGGTTGAGACCAGCTCGAGAACTGTCGAAGGGACGGCAGGAATCTGGATCAAGAATGAGGAGCGATCGGAAACCATTGTAGTGGAAACGCGAGAGGGCTTCGCTTCCGCCCACAACGACACAATCATACGCCCCACTTTCGATGAGCATTGCTCCGTGGATGAAGGCATTGGCAGCCGACGAACAAGCGGTGCTCAAGGTGGTGACGTAGCCCCACTCTCCGAAGTGCGCGGCGATTTGGTCGGTGCACATGCCACAGAGTCCCAAGGTGTCGGCATGGAGCGTGCGCGCAAACTCCACTTCCGTCACGTCCATATTGCCCACCGTCGTGCCACCCACGAGTGCCAGGTGCGGAAGGTCGGCAGAAGAAAGCTGAGCAGACTGCAGTGCTTCGCCCAAAGCCATGATGCCCATGAGGGCAGTGCGCGAGGTGACGTCCGAGGCAGCTTGCACAGCTTCGGACAGTTCGGCATTGCTCATGGGCACTTCTCCCACGGGAAGTGGGTGCTGTGTGGTGAGATGACGCGGAGGGGCGATGCCACAAGTCCCCGATTGGAGGGCTTGCAGTGTGGTGTCTACTCCAATACCTAGGGAGGAGAGGATGCCTGCGCCAGTGATTACGATCATTTAGTGCGGTGTTGTTGGATGTAGTCTGCCATGGTGTCGATGGAAGCAAAGACTTGTTTGCCCTCGGCAGGGGAAGAAAGTCGGATACCATAGGTGCGATCGAGGAGCACAATGAGTTCGAGGGCATCGATGGAGTCGAGTCCTAAGCCATCGCCAAAGAGAGGTTCGCTGTCGACGATGGACTCTGGGGTGATTTCTTCCAAGGAGAGTACTTCGATAATCTGTTGTTTGAGTTGGAGTTTGAGGTCGGACATAGTAGACGTTAGACGTTAGAGATTAGACGTTAGGGGTCGCAGACCCATTCTGCTCGCCACAAGTGGCTCGGTTGTTAGCAGTTAGATGTTAGTCGTGGGAAGATAGAGTTGCAGATGTGCGGAGAAATGCTCGGCATCTTCGGCATCCAGCCATCCCCCTACGATGGCAGTGGTGCGCCCATCGGAGGCAGGCGAAAGGATGAGCGACTGTTGGAGCGCTTCCTCTGCAGTGGTGGGCAGGGCATAACAAGCGGTGTGACCGTACCAATGGTGACGGATGGCAACTTCGCCCGTGGCAATGTTGGGTAAGGTGTAGACAAACGCAGCTGGACTGGGAAAGAATTCCTCGGCAGTGGGCACAATGGTGCTTTGATAGTGCACATCGGCTGCCAAAGATCCGTGATGCGTGAGAAAGACGACCGCTGTGTGGGCATCGAGATGGGGAATGGATTGTACCAACAACTCAGTAGCCACAAAAGCCAACTGAGAGAGGCTGTCCATCTTGTGGAATTTCGGGTAGCCCCAAATGAGATTTTTGTAGGCAGCTGGGAGAAGTGCCGCTCCTCGTTCCTCGAAAGGTAGGGCAATGCCGTCTATGCTGATGCCTTCGGGCGTGATGTCTACTGCTGAAATGGGCGCAAAGGTGCGTACCAAGGGGGCTTCAACTTCCAATGATGGGAGGGATGAGGCGGAATAATCGGAGGGCAAAATAGAATTGTCGGACGTTTCAGAAAAAACGTGGGACATTTTCGGAAAAATCTCCAACGTTTTTGGAAAAATCTCCGACGTTTTTTGGAAAATCTCCGACGTTTTTTTTGATTGCTCGGAGATTTCTGGAGAAGTCTCCGAAGCATGAGCCAAAAGTGCGGATTTTTTTGGGGGAACATCGCACATTTGCCACCACAACACCGCGTTGCATCCACCAAATCCAGAGAGGAGTTTGAGGAAAGAATCCCCCGAAAGCGGTTGGGCTTCGCTGCTGAGCGAGAGTTCGTGCGACACGCCCGATGCGCTATACCCACGTGTGCCCCAGAGGGTGTCTTGTTCCACGGCTGCCATGGTGAGAATGGTCTCTAACACACCGGCAGCTCCGAGGGTGTGACCGAAGGTGCTCTTCAGCGAATAGGCAGGGAGGTGGGTCAAACCAGCCCGATAGAGGGCGATGGACTCCATCTCGTCATTGTAGGCAGTGGCAGTGCCGTGACAACTCACACAGGCGAGGTGGGCAGTGGCGCTTTTCCAGTCGGGATCGTCAGACCAATGGGGCGGATTTTCCTGCAAATCTTCAAGGTTCTCGATGTTGCTCTCTTCGGATAATCCTAGTGTGGCACAGAGTGCGCGATATACGCCTTCGCCTGTGCGAGAGGGACCTGAGATGTGGTTGGCGTCATTGCGCATACAGCCCGAGCGCAGCGTCCATCGGTGGGAGAGGGCTGCGGAAGAAGAGGAGGGGCGGTAGTGGACTTCGCCATAGGTGCGCGAGAGAATGAGGGTGGCAGCAGCTTCGCCTAGGTTGAGTCCGCAGCGCGCTGCGTCGAAGGGGCGGCACACTTCGGGACTGAGGGCTTTGAAAGCGCCAAAACCCGAAACGATGAAGCGCGAAAGGAGGTCGGCACCACAAACGATGACGTGGCGCAACGTGGAGTCTTCTGTCAGTCGTTGGGAGGCGAGGAGGAGGGCATGGCTGCCTGAGATACAAGCATTGCTCACCACGATGGGGGTACGCTGGAGGTGCAAGTGCTGCGCCACGGCAGTTGCGGCTTCACTCAGCGCCACTCGATGGCGAGGGATGTGGGGTTCGTCGGTAGAATCTAGGAGATGCACATTGCCTTTGGTGGTGGCGAGGATGAAAAGTACCGCAGGATCGTCGAGCGTTATGCCCCCTTCTGCCGCTGCTTCGTGGACAGAAAGGGCGACTAATTGCTCAAATCGGGTGAGCGTGTGGGCGGCTTCTGCCCCAAAGGTGGCGATGAATCGCTCGGTGATGGCTTGGTGTGGGAAAACAGCTGCGGTGGTGGGTTCGGGAAGTCCGAAGTAGTGGTCGTGACGAAGGGCAGTTTGTCCATCGCGCAAGGCAGCTAGGTGTGCAGCAGTGCCCCAAGCCAAGGGAGAAGCTAGGTGGGTGGCAGTGACTTCAATCATGATTTTCTTCGGAATTTAAGTTCCATCGTTCTTGCCACTCGGCATAGAAGGTGGGTTTGTACCATTGCAGTTGGTAGTCTTTGTCCATAAAGGCTTGTACACTGTGCCCTGTGGCGAGGAGTTCGTCGGTGAGGGCATCGTGAATCTCGTAGTCGAAGATGATTTTTGCCGCAGCGGTGGCAGTGTAGATGATGTCGATGCGGCACTGCTGTTCGTATCGAATGGGACGAAGATAGCGGAAGGTGAGTTCTACCAAGGGAGCATAATAACCTGCGCGCGCCATGGTCATATATTCCAGTCCGTATTGTGCGCCAAAGGCTTCGCGGGCATCCTCAAAATAGAGGGGATAGGATCCGTGCCACACGATGTTCATCGCATCGACTTCGCTGAAGCGCACGGCAAATTCTTTGGAAGCACGTAGTTGTTTGTGGGACATAGGAATATAGACGTTAGGGGTCGCGGACCCGTTTTGCTCGCCACAAGTGGCTCGAGGGTAGAGTTTAGACTTTAGACGTTAGAGAGTAGACGTAACTCGTTAACATCTCGTGAAAAGTTCTAAGGATGTGGACTATTGTTGAGGCGTTTCGGGAAGTTCCTCTCCGAGGGCGATTTTCAATGTGGCTTCCGCGATGAGCGTTTCTCCCACCATGACGCGCGCTGCTGCAAGGGTGATGCCCATAATCTCCTGTTCGATGTGAATCGTCGTGGAGAGAGTTTCGCCCACTTTCGGCAGACGATGCAACACAAAGCCACGCACCGCACCGATGTAGCCGATGCGCACTCGTTCGCGCAGCACATATTTGTTGTAAAAGCCCAAACGCGCAGCACAAGTTTGCGCCATATTCTCCAAGATTCCGGCTTCGGAAAGCACGCCCTCTTCGACCATGAGATGATCGGTTGGGAGGGTGAACTGACAAATCGTGGACTGCTCATCGTAGTGGACCAAACGATCGACCAACACAAAGGGAGGTTGTTGGGGCAGGAGGGTGAGAATGTCGATGGAATCTAGGGGCGGAAAGGGCGAAGTGTGGGACATGAGCGTGAAAATCGCGGTGAGGATGAGGGAGGATTTCCCAAGAGGGGAAAGGAAAACTCAATGCACGAAGGGGAAGAAGTTGAACCACTGCGCAGGATATTGCGTGACGCGCTGTTGGAGCACGGCAGCGTAGGCGGTGGCTAGGGCTTCCGCGCGCTGCGCCATGGGGAGCGAAGGCTCGGGCATGGGGAGCGGATCGACAAAAAGCCGGTAGTGATGAGTGGAAGTCTTCATCGCACTCAATACTAGTGTGGGCAACTTGCGACGCGCAATGAGAGCAAAGGGGCCGTGGGGCAACGAGGCTTTGCCACGGAAGAAGGGAACTTCGAGGGTGCGTTCTGCAGGGAGATGTCGATCGGCTGGGAAACTCACGATGTGTCCTTGCGCGAGGGCTTCGGAGAGAAGGAAGAGATGGCTCATGTCGTCGGCAATGGGCACCATGCGCACGCCGGTTTGGGCAAACTGACTTTGGCGTCCTTCTGCCACCACTGCCGTTTCGTGGGCAAAGACGAGGGCAAAAATCTGTTTTCCCTCGGGACGGAGGGTGTAGCCCGAAAGCTCATAGCATCCGATGTGTGCGGAGAGCAAGGCGAAACTTTCGGGTTGCCGCACGAGATGGTCGAAATGGGCTTCTCCCTCGATGGTGAAACGAAACTTGCGCCCTGCGAAGGCGGCAAAGCGATCGATCATGATTTGCCCGAAGCGATAGTGATTGACCACCGTCATCCTCGCAGCCTTCAGAGGAGAAAACCCAAGTTGGTGGCGAAAGAAGCGGTATTGATGGCGCGCGCCAGGGCGAAACACGAGATAGCCAGGCACAACGAGGGCTACCACTGCGTAGAGAACTGCAGAGGTAGGGCACGGAGCAGCGCAATAAGTTGGCGTTGCATCCAGGGTGTTCCGTCGGTGTGGCCTTGCCAATCCATGATAGTTTGTTTACCAGTTAGAGTTCTCGGCTCGAGATAGTGGGTTCTCTCAAAAATCTCCACAATTCGGCTTCGTCCATAGTAAGACAAAGCGAGGGGAAAGGAGAGATGCGTTTCGCTGCTCCCTAGTTTCTCTGTGGGAGTGGGGAGGAGTGAGTTAGTTGCCTACTTTGCTCTCGATGTAGTCGCAGAACTTTTGGAGGGTGTTGACACCTGCCATTTCTTCGGGCTTGATTTTGAAACCAAACTTACGCTCGATGATGACCACAATGTCCACGAAGTCAAGGCTATCAATGCCGAGATCGTCCTTCAACAAGGCATCGGGATGGATGTTTTCTTCTTCTACTTCGAGGTCTTCAATGAGGAATTCTCTTACTTTTTCTTCGATTTCTGTACGGTTCATTTTATTTAGAATTTAGACTTTAGACGTTAGAGATTAGACTTTAGACGTTAGAGATAAGACGTTAGACGTTGGAGCTTGGACTTTAGACATTAGTACCTAAGCCTTGCGGACTTCGATGAGGGAGTGTCCTTGCCCGAGATGATCGTGCACGGAGGCGATGCTGAGTCCTGCTTGCTCGATGAGGGCGAAAAGGCGATCAGAGTGGTACATCTTGCTGTTGCCATTCGCCATCGCTGTGAAATAGACACTCGTCATGGTGAGGCAGAACGCCGCAGGTTCAAAGCGCTGTCTGTCCCAAAGGGTTTCGAGGATGAACAGTCGCGTGTGGGGTTGCATGGCTTGCGCGGTGCGCTGGAGAATGCTCAAGATTTCGGGTTCGGAAAAGCAGTCTAAAAACTGACTCATCCAAACGACATCGAGATCTGTCCAGTCGGTGGGGAGGGTGTTGTCCAAGCGCAGCCAGTCGATGGGGAAGGCGTCAATGCGTTCTTCGCCTGATGCTCCGGCGATGTTGGAGCGCATCATGGAGATTTGCCCAGGGAGGTCGGCAATCGTCACACGCACGTTGTCATCTTGACCTACGCAGCGCAAGGCGAAGCGACCTGTGTTGCCGCCAATGTCGAGCAGGTGGCGCACCGGTTGGGAGAAGACGATGGGAAGTGCGGCATCAAACGATCCATCTGAGTAGAAATGGTCGAACGCTAGCCAACTCTTGAGCGCGTCTGGGGGCAGTTGGGACAAACCTTCGTAGATGGTGGACCAATCTCCGAGGGTTTTGAGCCCCGCAGGCTTGCCCGTGGTGAGTGCTTCCTCGAGATGAAACATCCCTTGGTAGTTGACATCGTGGTTGAAGTCGAGATTGACCGCGGTGGCTGGGTCGGTGAGCAAAAACCAACCTGTTTTGCTCAAGGAAAATTGGTCGGTGGTGGGGTCTACTAGGAGAAGTCCGAGCGAAAGTCCAGCATCGGTGAGGATGGTGAGGGCATAGTGCGAACGGTCTGTGGATTGTTGCAAATCTTCGAGCGTGAGTCCGTGGGAAGAGTCGTTGAGGAGTGCGAGGATTTGCCACTTTTTGAGCAATCGCGCCACTTGAAAAGCCACGGGTGCCCAAGCGATGCACTCGGCTTGTCGTTGTGCTTCTCGTGCGGTGAGGGTGTCGCGCGTGTAGCTTTGTGAGAGTGCTGGAGAGAGGTGCATGGTAGAAGAAGGGGGAAAGGAGGTTAGTCGATGGCGCGAAGGATGAGAGCGGAGTTGGTGCCACCAAATCCGAAAGAGTTGCTCAGCACAGTGCGCACGGGGGTGTCGATGGTTTGGCGCACGAGATTGAGGTTCGCGGCTGCTTCATCGGGATTTTCCAAGTTAAGATTGGGTGCCACGAAGCTATTCTGCATCATCAAGATGGAATAGACCACTTCGCTGGCTCCTGCCATCCAACATTCGTGTCCGGTCATGCCTTTGGTGCTGCTGATGTAGGGGCAGTTTTCCCCACCAAATAGGCGTGCGAGGGCAAGGGCTTCGTAGTGGTCACCTTGCGGTGTGGAGGTGGCGTGAGCATT
Source organism: Alloprevotella sp. (assembly GCA_015259235.1). Lineage (GTDB taxonomy): Bacteria > Bacteroidota > Bacteroidia > Bacteroidales > Bacteroidaceae > Alloprevotella. The sequence continues at coordinate 18,768 of JABZGM010000011.1, forward strand.
GATGTAGTCGATGTCGGCGGTACTGAGCCCAGCATCGGTGAGCGCACGCGACATGGCAACGAAAGAACCTTCGTCGGAGGGCTGAGAAATGCCACCGCCGTTGCCAGAAAATCCGTAGCCCACGACTTCGCAAAGGATGTTTGCCCCACGTTGCACGGCACTTTCGTAGCTCTCTACCACCAAGGCAGCAGCACCACCACTGGGGATGAGACCATCGCGCTCGGCATCGAAGGGGCGAGAAGCTCGTTGGGGTTCGTCCATACGTTTGGAGAAAGCTCCCAGTGCGTCGAAGGTTGCCATGGAATAGTGGTTGACTTCTTGCGCGCCACCGCAAAGGACGAGGTCTTGCAAGCCTTGGCGGATGAGCATATACGCCAAACCGATGGAGTGACTGCCGCTGGCGCAGGCTGCACTCACGGTGAAGTTGATGCCACGCAGGCGGAAGATGGTGCTGAGGTTCATCGTCACGGTGGAGTTCATGGATTGGAAGATGAATCCACTGCCAAGAAGTGCGCTATCATGCTTGTCGTTCATGATGTTGGCAGCCTCAATCACGGGTTTCGCGGAGGAGTCGTTGCCAAAGATACAGCCGATTTCGCGACTGTCGACCATAGCCTCGTCGATGCCTGCCATAGACAATGCCTCGCGCGACGCCATATAGGCAAATTCTCCTTCCTCGGCTAGCCCAGTGCGTAGGCGACGATCGAGCACGCCTTTAAGTTTGGGACGCTCCACTAAGCCGGTGAGGGACGATTGGTAGCCATATTCTGTGCGCAAAGGGTCGATGCCGATGCCGCTTCGTCCTTCGCGCAAGGCTTGAGTGACGGTGGGGCAGTCGGTGCCTAGGCAAGACCAGATGCCGATGCCGGTGATGACGACGCGAGGTTGTGACATAGGGAAGAGGTGTTGTGGGAGGTGGATGAAAGATGATGGGAAAGAGTGTGGGGAGGGTAGCTACGCCTTGGCTGGGAAAAGGAGGTTGCCGTCAGAACTTCCGTGTGGGATGAAAAAAATATCAATGTAAGATGGGAAATCTAGCAAAGGAACCGCAGGAAGACCAGAAAAAGACGTCAGCCACTACGAAGGGGCAAGTAAATCTAGGAAGAAGCAGGAACATCAATGGATTTCCGCCTTGTGATTTTCCAAAGAAAGTTGCCCAACGAGAGAGGTTAGGTGTGAAGTCCTCCATTGATGTTGATGACTTCGCCCGTGATGTAGGCGGCATCATCAGAGGCGAGGAAGGCGGTGAGGGCTGCAACTTCGTCGGCTGTGCCGAAGCGGCGGAGCGGAACTAGTTTGCGGAGTTCTTTTTCATCGAGTTCAGCGGTCATGTCGCTGGTGATGAAGCCAGGGGCAATGGCATTGACCGTGATGCCGCGCGGACCTACTTCTTGAGCTAGTGCCTTGGTGGCACCGATGAGAGCGGCTTTGGCTGCGGAATAATTCACTTGTCCTGCCAAACCTTTCACACCCGAAAGGGAAGAAATGTTGATGATGCGTCCCTTGCGTTGGGTCATCATGCCTTTGAGTACGCGGCGGGTAAGGTAGAAGAAACCGTTGAGCGTGGTGTCTAGCACGGAGTGCCAGTCGGTGTCGGGCATGAAGATGAGAAGATTGTCGTGGCGGATGCCGGCATTGTTGACCAAAACTTCAATGCTGTCGGAGGGGTGAGCGTTTTCCCAGTTTTCCACTGCGGTCTCTATGGCTTGTGGGTTTGCCATATCGCAAGGGAAGAGTTCGCCCGAACCACCATGAGCTTCGATCTGTGCGAGTGTTTCGCGTGCGGCAGCTTCGTTGCTGACATAATTGATGAGTATGGACCAGCCGGCTTGCGACAATCGCAAGCAGATGGCGCGACCGATGCCGCGCGAGCCGCCAGTGACGAGGGCGTATTGCATGGAAAATCGTTGAATTCGTGAATAATGGGCGATGCGTTGTCGCAGAGGAGTGTTGTCACATTCCGATATAGCGGAGAGTCTCTCCTTTGGGGACAGGCATTATAAAAGCAAAGATACAAAAAAGTGGGGAGTAAAGGTGAGGAATCACTTTGGTTTTTCAAAAATCTCCACTCTCCTTTAGAGATGGTCAGAAGGTTTGGGGATCATGTATG
>JABZGM010000120.1:0-325 GCA_015259235.1 Alloprevotella sp.
CACAGAGGTGAAGGGGGATGAGGGACAACTGACCTGCAAGGTGGACTTCGATGCCCTGCGCTAACTCTTGGGCGATGCCATCGCCGCATCGCGCAACTGCATGGCGTGGAACTCGCCAAGATAGAGTGTGCTGCTCGCCACTTTGAAGCCATCAGCCAGAACATTCATGTAGCGTACGGTGTAGCTAAGGACTACAAAACTTTGTGTGATAAGATAATGAAATAAAGAAGAAAAATTAAAGACAGCAGACCAATAGATTTGCATATTCAGATATAATGCTATATCAGTTATGCACAGATAAAAGATAGATTATGAGACAACAAAT
>JABZGM010000120.1:335-6505 GCA_015259235.1 Alloprevotella sp.
AGAAGTCTGGAGGAATTGTTTTGCTTCTCAGTGTTGCCTTGGCTATGGTTTTAGCAAACACCAATATTGCAACAAGTTACTTTCATTTTTTTGAACAAAAAGTAGGTTTCATCATTAACGGACAGCCATTTTTAGATTATAGTCTGCACCATTGGATTAACGATGGTCTAATGGCTATATTCTTCTTCGTTGTAGGCTTAGAGCTGAAAAGGGAGTTCATTGGCGGAGAATTGGCAGATATAAGAAACACCCTCCTACCGATTGGGGCTGCAATAGGTGGTATGGTGGTGCCAGCTTTGATTTATTTAGGTCTAAACTTCGGTAGTCCACAAACAACGGGATGGGGCGTACCGATGGCAACAGATATAGCCTTTGCCTTAGGAGTGGTATACCTTCTGGGCGATAAAGTACCAGCTTCAGCAAAGGTATTCCTCACAACGCTTGCCATAGTAGACGACCTTGGTGCTGTGTTGGTCATTGCATTCTTTTATACCTCTGAACTATCTTTTGTGAGTTTGCTCTTTGGCTTCGCTTTTCTTGCTGTGATGTTCATAGGCAACAGATTAGGTATTAAGAGTTTACTCTTCTATGCCGTGCTCGGTATCGGAGGCGTATGGGTGACCTTTTTACTGTCTGGCATCCATGCCACAATCGCTGCTGTACTTGCAGCCTTTATGATTCCAGCCGATGCCAAAATAAATGAGTCTGTCTATCTCAAACGCCTGAAGAAACTGACACGACGTTTTGAACAAGAGGATGCAAACGAGGTGAGAACCTTGGAAGAGGGACAGGTGGACGTCTTGACTAACATACAGCACGACACATCCATTGCCATTCCTCTGCTGCAACAGCTTGAACACAAACTGGCTCCTATCGTTACGTTTGTGATTATGCCTATTTTTGCCATTGCTAATGCAGGTATCAGCTTTACGAATTTAAGTATATCTGACATTTTCTCCACCAATATTGCTCTCGGTGTAACGCTGGGGCTATGGTTAGGAAAACCAATTGGCGTTATTGGGGCCACCGTATTGATGGTAAAATTACGTTGGGCAAGTCTTCCCAATGCTATCAACCATCGCACGCTGATAGGCTTAGGAATGCTTGCTTCTATTGGTTTCACCATGTCGATGTTCATTTCTACCCTTGCTTTCACCGATGAATTATTGTTAACCCAAGCAAAGGTAGGTATCTTCCTCGCCTCTATCTTAGGTGGAATAGGAGGATATATTCTCCTTAATCAACCAACAAAGAAAGCATAAGCACCTCAACTATAAAGCACTCTTTTCATCACCTTTATCTTGTTGTTTATCCCCTCTACTTTTCCTGTCGATATGGGACAGTCATACCGTGCTAGAATTCCGTTGCTCTAAGCCATAATCGTGGCGGCTATTTTCATCAACTGCGGGACTTTGTTCTCTTGCGACTGTTTTACCCAATCGATATACAAAATGTTCGGCTGTTTTCGATTTTTTCAACGCCATCACTCCAAATGTCGGATGAACCAGTAAAAAGCCTCTCCCGCACATGCCTACATCCTATTCCCTACATAGGACTTCTATCAATTGTGTAGCAGCCTGTTGCGCAATTGAGAGAGATTTAGTGATTTCAGAGAAAGAAGACGAAGATTCTTTGAGATTTCTTGCGCTACCCTCTAACGTCTAAGCAGAGCCCGAGGCACTTGTGGCGAGCAGAAAGGGTCTGCGACCCCGAGCAGAAAGGGTCCGTGACCCTCTAACGTCTAATCTCCCTGCAAGGCATTCTTTATCCTCTCGCGGGCTTTCTCATAGTGGGCTTTAATTTGATCTTTTTCCCACTCTCCCTCCTTTACACGCTCCATCATTTCTTGCAGCTTGAGGCTAAGGGCACTGCGCATTTCTTCACTACTCCCGAAGTTATCGTACTTCGCTTTGGGCATATTGTTGCTGAACTTCGAATTCATACCGCTACTGATCAAACAGAGATTGCCAAAACTATTCAAGTACTCAGTGAGGAGGGGCTCATAGCCAGGCATCGGTTTTTGGGGATAGAAGTGCTCCACCGAAGTGCGGTAAGTGAAATCGAACTTCTCGTGTTGCCCTAACTTCTCTCTCCAGAGAATGAAGTCATAGAAGTTGAAGATGAAATTCTGAACATTGCAACCTTGGTTGATGGCTCCCCAATCTATATCGTCAATATGATTTTGGGGCATTCCCTCTTTGCGATAGACTATCTCCTCAAAGCTATGTTTCTTACCGTCCTTTGCGAGGTAAACATCGAGCATATAACAGCGTGCCAAATCATACAACCGATTGCGCAGAGAATCAGCTTTTATGGGATCAGTCGTATGCACATGATAGAGCACAGCATTGAGCCAATGCTTATAAATCTGTGTTGGAGCTGAAACGTGAAACATCGCCTCCAGCAGTCGGATTTCTTTGCCTATGTCGCTTTCAGGCTCTGCGTCTTCCGCATTGTCGCTCGAAGAGAAGGTATTGACATAACTCACGGTCTTATGGTTGGTGTCATACTTCAGCTTTTTCAGACTCCAGCTTTCTGTGCCGTTGACATATTCGCGCTTGATGACATAGCGATCATAGAGCGTTCGCAACAAGAGGAGTTGCATGATGAAGTATTTCACAAAGCGTGTCTTTTCGTCTTCGGTCTTTAGGGACTCAAGCACCGCTTGGAAGATGGGAATTAAGGCTTTGTCATCGAGTCTGATTTGAGCATCCACCGCTTCCGGATATTTCTGATTGAAGAAACGACCGTGATAGCACACCTTGAGCACTTGCAACAAGAAGTTGGGGAAGTTGATGATCGATCCAAAGCGTTCTGACTTTCCTTTGTCTGCATTTCCATCACTAGGTAAGTCATAGCTTTCATGATTATTAGCATCTGTGAAAAGACTCTCTAGGGTGTGTGGTGCACCGTCTTCGACGTTTGTTGTGTTGCCGCTTTCCTTTTGAGGGAGGGCTTTATACAATTTATCGAAAAAGCCTTCATCGAAAGACTCAACCCGTAGTTTGGACCATGTATCATCGAAAAGTACATTTCTCATATCAACCGAGAAATTCATTTGCACATAAGCACCCATGTCTGAACAAGCCTCCCAAATCAGATGAAAGAGGTGATGCTCTTTAGGAGCCAGTTTGCCCATCAACACCGCTTTGAGCACCTCGTGCTTCTCGAGTTGCTCCCCACGCGTGTTCATGATTTCAAAATAATGATTCAACTGAGTGTCTTGCGGCACAGGGATGCGAAGAATAATCACCTTCTCAAACAGGTAGGTGGCGAAGGTTTCCGAATCCAGTCCTTTGGCAGTAAGCATAGGCTGCAGATGCTTTTCAAGCAAACGATATACGCTCACAATGTTCTGCGCAGACGGATGCTGCGAAAGCTGTCCATTCACAAGCATCATGAGCGCCTCATCGGCTTCTTTTCGATGGTCATAAGACAAATTGGGCTTTTCAAACCAGCCAGCCTTCTCCTGATGCTTCAATAAGCAGGCGAGAATGGTCAATGTCGTCAAACGCTGCTGACCATCTATCGTTTCAAAATACGTCTCTCCATGGGCTGTGCGAAGAAACACCACAGCCGAACCGATGTAATAAGGCTGTTCCTTATTCTGTTCCTTATTCTTTTGAGCATAGTCGGAGATGTCTTCCAACAACTGCAAGGCTTCTCTTTCTCCCCAGTCATAGTTGCGCTGATAAATAGGAATCACATATTTCCCCTCACTGAGAAATTCCCTGATGTTCAAGGTCGCGTGCTTTAATAGATCGTTCTTAGCCATAGTACTTCTTGTATTGTGTGAATATATTCTTTACCTCCTCACAACCAGAGCATTTCACCTTTTCCACTCCTTCGATGTAAACATTGATGAGGTCATAGGGTGTTTTGGCTTCATGGATATGTCTGAACATGCTCCCCCACTGCGCAGCGTAATTGTCCACAGATGCCAAACGCACGGCAGAGAGCTCTAGACGCAGTTTGTATGCCCAAATGAAGAATTGGGGCACCACCCTATCGAGTTCTTCTTCGCCAAAGCGGTCTACGTAGTACAACAGCAGCGTGTAAAACATGCTTCTCACATACCTATCGCCCGTTCTTTGGCAGCCTTTATAGGTTTTGACCATCTTCATTATCTCTTTCGCACGACTTCCATCTGGCAAGGTATCTCGATAATTGCGAATCCGCTGATACAAGTCTGCATAATGTCGAATCATATCAAAGAAACGTCCTCCATTGACGATTTGATCATCGAGATTGAAGGGATATTCGATACGCTGCTGGTCGATCATCCGGACGGGGTCTTTATTATACATCGTCGTAAACAGATGGACGATGACTTCCATCTGATAGAAGGGATAGCGTTTGCCATCGATCAAGGAGATGCCTTTGAACATCTCTGTGTGATCTTTCGTAAAATACTTTGCCGTCTTGCCATGCGACCATCGTTTGGCGCGAAACAAGATGAGAAAAAGTTCCTTCAAAAAGTCGGTGGACTGCTTTTGCCATTCGTCAATATTGTGGCTATCCTCCTCGGTGAGCGAGGGTATCTCCCTCAGATGGTAGGCTTTGAGCAGGTCGTGTGGGGCAAGATCCTTGCCACGCGCATTTTGAGCATCGAAAAACTGGAACGCTTCTGATATGCTGCCCAAACTCACCACCACAAACTCGCACTTGTTCAAAAGGAAATCCAAAAGTTGCTGGTCAAAGTCTGCCTGACGTTGCTGGATGGCGTGGATGTTCTCAACGACATTGTGCAGAGTGTAGCGATGGGTAAAAGCGACATTCTCCGATGTCATAAAAGCCTCAACCCCCTCCAGCTGCTCTTGATAGTTGTCTTTGACTGATCCCTCTGGCAAGGTCTCGTACATGACTCGAATCAGCAAAGCCAAGGTGATGATACGTTGCTGACCATCCACGATTTCATTGTTGTGCAACACCAGCGTGCCGAGGCGATACTGCTGTTGATGTTTGAAGGTAAGAAGGTCGGAAATCAGTTGATTGACATTCTTTGCGGTCCACTTGTAGGGTCTTTGATAGGGAGGGATGATCAACTTGTCGAAGGACAACTCGCCCACTTTACGGATTTTTACTTCCAACTGCCCAGTCTGCTCCTCTTGAAGTTCGTAGACATGATTAGCCACCTGATTCGCAGCATCTTGACTAGGAGATGACGTTTTAGGTGAATCAGTAAACTGCTTTATCAAGGAATCGAAGATATCAATCATGTCTGAAAAAGCCTGACACAAATCCTCCGCAGAGTTTATTTCTCGTTCTAAAACACAGCGGTCGTTTTTGCGTTTTTGCCAATCTTTCCAGCTCAAACACTCATTGCCGCTGGTGGACGCTATCAAGTGGTTCTTAAAGTTTCGGAAGCTATCATCGGCATACCTCCCTTCAAAATGGAGTTCCACGCGCCCTTGATAGTATTCGTAGTGAATATCTAGGCTGTTTAACGAGGTGCTCACCTGTATGTACAGATATTTTTGTCGTTTTTCTTCCTCAAGGTTAGATTTCACCCGCTTATACGACAAAGTTTCGCTTTGTGCGATGTAGTCTTGCACATCTTGAAAGAGGTTGTTATCGATAGGAATTGCCATCTTCTTTATGTTTTTCAGACCTACACTTTGCGAACCGTCCAACTTCAGTTCCAAAGCCTTGGCTTATTTATACGATGTTGTTTCATTGATTACAAATTGCCCTCCATCGGTTGTTCACATCCGCAAAGGATAGCACACGGAAGTCTGCCATGTTCTTCGCCAGCCTCACAGATTTATTCATCGATTGGGGTGCAGTCCTCATAATATCTCTTTGTACAAATTACAGATATTACGCTCCATCTGCAAAGTTACAACTTGGATAGCTATTCTCCATTCACAACTATAAAATATTTTGCACAAATTCTTTTTTTCGAGGAATTTCCCCTCCAAACGCTAACTACCTTGGTGTGTACTTCTAAGAATGAGGATAAGGCAGGAAGAGAAGGGGAATATGAGGAAAAATATTTTTACTAAAAAAACAACTTAATCATTTGTTCGATTGGAAAGTTTCTTCTATTTTTGCAGAAAATTAAATACGATAAGACTCTCTTGGTATACGTATTTGCAGCCTGAAATGGAAGCTAGAGCGTTACTTTATAGTGACTGAATACACCTTCAATGGGCTTCCTTCTATTGAAC
>JABZGM010000121.1 GCA_015259235.1 Alloprevotella sp.
CAATGAAGGCGAAAATCCCTATCGCGATAATCTTTTGCTTCGCGATTCTATCTTATTCAGTGGGGCATTTGAGGACGAAGCGTCGCTCGCTGTGTTAGGACAACTTAGTTTTGCCATCAAAGATTATCGTCATGCCCTGACCTTCTTCCAACTTCTGCCTAAGGAGCACCGTGATGTTCGTTTACGGTTGGCGCAGTGTCATCATGCTACAGGACATTATGCTGAGGCTGCTCTGCTGTTGGAAAAACTGGTAGAAGAGGAAGATGATGAAAGTCTTTTGCGATTGCTTTCTCATTGCTATGATGCGTTGCATAAATACGAAGATGCTTTGGTAGCTTGGATTCGTCTGGAACAACTGAATCCAGAGAACCTTGAAATAGCAGAGACTCTCGCGCAGCGTTTCTTTGATTTGCAACTCTATAGCGATGCGCTTGAGCAGGTGCACAAGATACTTTACCACAAGTCTGAAGATTGGGATGCCCTTCTTTTGAAAGCGCAATGCAATCTACTGATGGGACGTCTAGAGGAGGCTCAAAATCAATATGCGGTGTTGCTAGAGAAAGCTCCCGATCACCTCGATGTGTTGAAGAATGCAGCCCATTGTACCTTGCTCTTAGGGGATTATGCGATGGCAGCTCGACTTTATATGGCGCATCTCGAACAGGAGCAGCTTAAGTATGTGCAAGAAGACTTCTTTGCTCATGCGTTAACGCATTTACACGCTGTAGGATTTTCCCCACAACTTGCAACTTTCATGCGCGATCTCCTCAACAGTGAATTGCAGCATCAGTAGCGATTGCTTTCTTTGGTGAGTGTAGCTACATTCTTTCACTGATACTTAGACGCTAATTTTCGGCTTGTTCAGCGCGACTTTTCTTCTTGATTAGAGAAAAGTCGCGCTGTATTTTGATGTCTATGGGATATGTCGGTATGCTCCCGAAGACATTCAATACGTAGCTTTCGGACAACACCAAGAATCACGGCACCACTCGTGAAGAATGGTGCCGTGTGAAAAAATCGGCTAGAAGCGAAATCTATGAATACAGAATCACAACGTCAGGTGGTTCACCCTCTTCGTTGTGAAAAGATTGAGACTTGACACCAAACACCGTGTTTGGGTGAATCGTGTTGTGGTTGCCTATGGCGTACCATAGAGGATGGACACGTGCGGCATAATCACCCTGTTATCGTCGATGGTGACAACGCCCTTGATGTAGGCGAAAGGCATAATTTCTACATTTTGTCCGATGCGAGCACCCGAATCCATGTAGGCAAGTGGACTGATTATGGTGTTATCTTTGTGAGAGATTATTACATTCTTCCACCACCGAGAGCTTGGTAGAGCTTGATTGCAGCTTGCACCTTTTCAAAACGATTGTTGATGAGCGACAGACGACCATTGAGCAGATTCATTTGCGCAGTCAGCGTTTCGAGATAGGTTGTCGTATTTCCATTGCGAAACAAAAACTCGGTGTCATCATTGGCTTTTTGCAATTCCTTGAGTCTCTCCTGGGCAATGGCCGTTGTGGTGGACGCTGTGTGATACTTGTTCAAGGCGTTGCTCACTTCTTGACCAGCTGTAAGCAGTGTTTTCTCAAAATCTATTTGTGCAGCTTCCTGTTGAAGTTTAGCCACCTCCAAACCACCTTTGAGTTTGCCTTGTGCAAAGAGAGGTTGAGTGAGCGAAGCCACTCCCGATGCAATGAATTTGCCAGGATTTACCACCATTCCTCCGAGAGCGTCAGTGAAACTGCCTTGCGCAGAAATCGTGATTTGCGGATAGAAAGCACCACGTGCCGACTGGATGCCATAGAAGGCATTCGCGAGTTTGGCTTCGGCAATCGCCACATCAGGACGACTACTCAAAAGCGAGAGGGGAAGTCCGGCAGAAAAAGATGTGGGGAAGTTTTCGGAAGAGAAGGTTCCGCGCTCAATGCCGTGAGGTGCTTCGTGAAGCAACAAACAAAGTGCATTTTCAGCTTGACTAATGTTGTCGGTGAGTGTGGGCACAGTGGCTTCGATTTGTAACACTTGCGCTTTGGCACTAGCAAGGGCAGCGGAGTTAGTGTATCCGGCTTCTTTCATCGCAGTCATCGCTTCGATGTTTTTGTGCCAAAGTTTCAACGTGGCTTGCGTCGTGGCGAGTTGCTCATCCAGCATTTGCAGGCTGTAATAGAGATTAGCCACCGCAACGACGATGCTAGTTTGCACGGCTTGCTTGGCGGATTTGGCTTGCAGCACCGAGAGTTCACCTTGTTTCTTGGCATTATAGAGTTTGCCGAAAGCATCGATTTGCCACGAAGCCTGAAGGGGAAAAGCATAACTCTCGTTGGTGGTCATTCCCTCCACAAAGACTTTTGACACTGTGCCGGACGGAGAGAGCGCAATTTGTGGGAGGTAAGCCAGACGATTGAGACGCAATCCCACTTCCGCTTGTTGGATGGTGAGTTGGGCTTTGCGGAGGTCAGCGTTACGCTCTAAGGCGGTGGAAATGAGTTGTTGCAAATGGGCATCGTTGAAGACTTCGCGCCAGGGCAAATTACCAAACGAAGTGGTGTCTGTCGTGGTGGACGCGCTATCTTGCTGTGGGGTGCTGCGGTAAAGATGCTCCACGAATGAAGCGGTGTGAGCAGTGTTGCGCTCATAGGTGCCAAACAGAGAGTGACAACTCGTGAGGAGCGTAGCAGCTGCCGCAATATATAAGAATGATTTCATAGAAAATTATCGTAATGAATCGTGCATATTGTGAGATTTTCATCTCATTGAAATCTTCAAAGGGGGAAAAGTGGCGGTTGCACACCTTCCCCCAGAGAGATTAATTTATTTCCTCAGATGCTTCTTCTAGAAGGGGTTGTTCGTTGGAAAGTTCCGCCTCGTTATTGTGAAGATGTGAGAAATCAATAGGTTTAATGCGCTCTTGCAAGCCTTGGAAGATGCGGAAGAGTGCGGGGACTACGAAAATCTGGCAAATCATACCAATCAACATACCACCAATGGCTGTTGTACCCAAAGAGCGGTTACCATTAGCACCTACACCGAAGGCAAACATCATAGGCAACAACCCAATGATCATCGCCATCGAGGTCATCAAGATGGGACGCAGACGGGCTGCCGCTCCTTCGAGCGAGGCTGTGGTGATGCTCATGCCAGCTTTGCGACGGTCGAGGGCGAACTCTACGATGAGGATGGCATTCTTGGCCAACAAACCGACAAGCATAATCAGGGCAATCTGCACGTAGATGTTGTTTTGCGCTTCACCAAACACTGCTCCCATAATCTGACCAGCTATGCCGGGAAGTAGACTCAAACTGCCGATGCCTTGGATGAAAAGGAACGAACCGAGCAAACCGAAGGGCACGGAGAGGAGCACGGCGAGAGGCAGGAGGTAGCTCTCATATTGCGCTGCGAGCAACAAATAGATGAAGAGGAAGCAAAGACCAAAGACAATGGCGGTGGTGTTGCCACTAGACGATTGTTCTTCGCGCGTGAGACCAGAGTATTCGTAGGTGTAACCCACAGGCAGACTTGCTTTTGCCACTTCTTCCACTGCTTGAATGGCTTGCCCAGAGGTGTATCCATCGGCAGGGTTACCATTGATGGAGATGGACGTGAACATGTTGAAGCGGTTGATGTTGTCGGGGCCTTCGGTGGGCGTCAGCGTCATAAACTGCGTGATGGGTGCCATCTGTCCGCGTGCATTGCGCACCTTGATGTTATTGAGCGACTCAATGTTGGCGCGAGCACTAAATTCGGCTTGCACGATGACACGATAAATCTTACCAAATCGGTTGAAGTTGGAAGAATACAATCCACCAAAATAACCTTGCAAAGTGGAGAGTACATCGCGCGGAGAGATGCCAGCGCGTTTGCATTGTGCAGCATCGATGTCGATGACGTATTGTGGGAACCTGGTGTCGAAGTTGGTTTGTGCGGTCTGAATTTCAGGACGTTTGGACAATTCGGTAATGAAGTTGGTGGCAACATCATTGAACTTGGAGAGTTCTCCTCCCGTGCGGTCTTGGAGATTGAGGGTGAAGCCATTAGACATGCCATATCCCATAATCATCGGAGGTTGGAAGAAGAAGACTTGCGCGTCTTTGAAGGATTTCTGCGATTCGAGCAACAAGTTGATGAACACCATTTTGGCACTCTCTGTAACGGCGTTTCTCTCTTCCCAAGGTTTGAGTTTGATGAAGAAAGAACCATAAGAGGGACCTTGACCTCCCATGATTGAGAAACCTGAGACGACCATCGTATTTTTCACCAAGGGTGAAGCCATCACCATCTTTTCGACTTGTTGGAGCACCTCGTCAGTGCGGTCTTGAGAGGTGCCCGGAGGCATGGCTACCATCCCCATCAAAGTGCCGGTGTCTTCTGTGGGCACAAGGGTGGTGGGAGTGGCTTGCATCATCCAGAACAAGCCGCCAATAGAAGCGACCACCAATCCCATGGAGAGCCAGGGACGGCGAACGAAGTGGTTTACATTCTTCTTATATCGTTCCAAGATGCGCTCATACCATTGGTTGAAAGCGGTGATGAAACGGTCGGAGAATAGTCCTAAAATGGCGACAATGGCAATGCCCCAAGCGATGATGCTGACGATGACGTTTTCGAAGGTGAAGAGTCCGACTACCATCATCACGATGGTGGTGACGAGCAACAGTAGAGTGAGCCATGGGGGCAGAGAAAGACCGAATTTCTTGCCTTTGACTGCGTACTTTTGCTTCATTTGCTCCAAAGCAGCTTTCTGAGCCACCTGCACGCGCTCACCCAAACTGCGATGGTCGTTGTGGGGTTTGAGGAAAATGGCACAAAGGGCTGGAGAAAGGGTCAAAGCGTTCAAAGCGGAGAAGCCGATGGCTACTGCCATAGTGATGCCGAATTGGCGATAGAAAGCTCCACTGGTGCCGCCCATAAACGAAACGGGGACGAATACCGCCATCATGACGAGGGTGATGGAAACAATGGCACCACCCAGTTCGCGCATGGCATCAAGAGAAGCGGTGCGCGCGGAGGTATATCCCAAATCGAGTTTGGCGTGTACGCCTTCCACCACGACAATGGCGTCATCGACAACAATGGCGATGGCGAGGACGAGGGCTGAAAGGGTGAGGAGGTTGAGGGAGAAACCGATGAGGTTGAGCACCAAGAAGGTGCCTACCAAGGCTACGGGAATGGCAATGGTGGGAATGAGCGTAGAGCGTAGGTCTTGTAGGAAGATAAACACCACCAAGAAGACGAGCACGAAGGCTTCGATGAGGGTTTTCACCACTTCGTGGATGGACGCAAAGAGGAAGTCGTTGACATTTTGCGCTATGTGGATTTCCAACCCAGCTGGCATTGATGACTTGCTTTCTTCTAAGGTTTTCTCAATGTCTTGAATAATTTTTGTAGCATTGGAACCAGCAATCTGCGACACCATGCAACCTACGGATTTGTGTCCGTTGGTGCGACTTCCAAAGGAGTAGGATTCGCTTCCTAATTCTACACGGGCGATGTCTTTCAAACGAATTAAACTTCCATCGGCATTGGATTTGATGACGATGTTTTCAAATTGCGATGCTTCTTGCAGACGTCCGCGATAACGAAGGGTGTATTGGAAGGTTTGGTGCTCGCGTTCGCCGATGTTACCGGGCGCAGCTTCGATGTTTTGTTCTGCTAAAACTGCCGAAACATCTGTTGGAATCAAGCCATAAGACGCCATTTTCTCGGGATCGAGCCAGATGCGCATGGCATAAGAACCGGCAAAGACTTGTGCATCTCCCACACCGGCTACACGTTGCACTTGGGGAATGAGATTGATTTTGGCGTAGTTCTCCAAAAAGTCAGAAGAATAGCGGTCTTCAGTGTCTACCAACGAGAAGACCATGAGCATAGAACTCTGACGTTTTTGCGTGATAACCCCCACTTGTGTCACTTCTGCAGGCAACAATCCGGTGGCTTTTGCCACGCGGTTTTGCACATTCACAGCCGCCATATCGGGGTCGGTGCCCATTTTGAACGTGATTTGTATGGAGGCTTGACCAGTGTTGGTGGCTGATGAGGACATATAGTCCATGTTTTCCACACCGTTGATTTGTTCTTCAAGCGGAGCAATCACGGAGTTCAACACGGTTTGGGCATTTGCACCCATATAGGCTGTGGACACTTGCACCGTGGGAGGAGCAATGTCAGGATATTGGGTGATGGGGATTTGCATCAATCCCATCGTTCCCAAGATGACGATGAAGATGGATATCACCGTCGACAGCACGGGGCGGTTGATAAATAAATCGAGTTTCATAAATATCCTATACTTGTGGGGATGGAATTATCCCCAACCGGTCATTAGACCGTAAAAGTGTTACTGATGGAAAATATTACTTCCTGTCATCTTTCATTTTCTTGTTGGCATCTTGTTCCTCGTTTGTTCTCGACGTAGCCCGCTACGCCAT
>JABZGM010000122.1 GCA_015259235.1 Alloprevotella sp.
AGTAAGCGTATCTTAAGGCTCTTAGAAAGTACCTATAAGAAAAAGTACAATAAACCCTTTATGGGAGCTTATGTTACGGCGCAAGTGGGAATAGAACGTTTGCGAGAGCTTTGTTTCCACTTCAATCAATGGGTGGCGCAGATTATTGCCTTGGCTGATGCCACAAGAGGGTAAGGCTTAAGATTAGTATTATCCCCCCCAAACACATAACATCATATTTCCTCATGAAAAAATTCCTACTCTCTCTCCTTGCTCTTCTCACCTTCTCCGCTGCTTATGCCGATGAAGGGATGTGGCTTCTCAAACTCATGAAAGAGCAACACCTAGAAGACTCACTCAAAAAGGCAGGATTGCAAATCAGTCCTAGCGAACTCTACAACGAAACACAACCCTCCTTGCGAGATGTCATCGGACGTTTCGGAAATGGTTGCACAGGTGAGGTAGTGTCCTCCAAAGGTCTTGTGTTCACCAACAATCACTGCGGATTCTCCTATGTGCACGCTATGTCGAGCATCAAACACAACTATTTGCAAGAGGGTTTCTTCGCGCAGAAAATGTCGGACGAACTCCCCGTGCCCGACCTCACGTTCACCTTCGTAGTGAGCATCGTAGATGTGACTGCGCAAGTCGAAGCTGAGGCAAAGAAGGCAAAAGTTGATGAATACTACCGTCAGAGCAATCTTTTCCTCCGTCCGCTTGCTAACAAGATGCTCAAAAAGAACAAAGCCTTTGCCAAGAAGCGCGGTGTAACGCTACGCATCGTACCTTATTTCGGAGGAAATCGTTACTATGCCTTCTACGAACAACGCTACGATGATGTGCGCCTTGTGGTGAATCCTCCACAACAAGTGGCACAATTTGGTTTTAATCAAGACAACTGGGTGTGGCCTCGTCACAATGCCGACTTTGCCGTGTTCCGCATCTACGCGGATGCCAAAGGACAACCAGCAGCTTATTCTCCCCAAAACCAACCTCTCGAGTGCAAGAAATGGTTGCCCGTGAGTTTGAAGGGCATTGGTGAGAACGACTATACGATGATTATGGGTTTCCCTGGCAGAACGAGCCGCTATCTCACCGCGTCGCAAGTGCGCCTTCGCACAGAAAGCATCAACGAACCCATCAATCTTGCAGGAGATGCCGAACTCCGTTTTATGAAAGCCTTGATGGACAGCAACAAAGATATGGCGCTCAAATATGCCAATGACTATATGGGCTTAGGCAATATGGTGAAAAACTTTGGAGGAATGAACGCTAGCGTGCGTTCCACTGGTTTGCTCAACATCAAAGCCGAAGAAGAAAAGCGTTTCCGCGCCTTTGCTGCACAGAGCGGTAAGCCAGAATATGTGCACATCATCGACAGAATGGACTCCCTCGTGGCAGCGGTGAAAGACACCCTCCACGACTACAATTTGCTGCGTTTCACCTTTGGTGCGCAAGATTTCAAAAACGACCGCAATGCCGTGGCTACGGTGGACAAAGCCTACGACTTGGGTAAGATGAAACTTCTATCGGGCTATTGGACAAAATACCACAAACTTGCGCTGCAACCTGAGTTTGTGAGCAACGATATGGGAGCTTATTTCGATGCCCTCTATCAAAATAGTCTCTTTGCCGACAGTGCAAAATTGAAAAATGCTACAGCCGAAGCCCTTGGCAACGATGTTCTCGCCACCCACTGGGCTACCTACCGCAAAGCCCTCTCAGCCTATCAACCAGCTGTGGAGCGTTATGAAAAGAAAGTGGCAGAATTGAATCGCATCTATGTGCGTGGTCTTTGCGAGATGTACGACTGGACGAAGAGTCCCGATGCCAATTCCACCCTCCGCATGACCTATGGTCACATCAAGGGCTATGCTCCTCGTGATGCCGTTCGCTTCGACTGGAAAACCACTCTCCGCGGTATGTTTGAAAAAGAAAATCCTGCTGACCCTGACTATGTGGTGGATGAGAAACTCCGTCAACACTATCTCACCAAAAACTATGGTCAGTATGCCAACGCCGAGGGAGAATTGCCCACTTGCTTCCTGAGCAACAACGACATCACGGGGGGTAATTCGGGTAGTGCCGTACTCAATGCGCGCGGAGAACTCATTGGTCTTGCCTTCGACGGCAATATCGAGAGTCTGTCGTCCGACCTTCGTTTCAACCCTACGCTCCAGCGCTGCATCAATGCCGACATTCGCTACATCCTCTTCGTCATCGACACCTATGGCGGTTCCAAATATCTCATTGATGAAATGGAGATAAGAAAATGATTCCACAAGCCTTCCAACAACAGATGTGCGCCCTCCTCGGAGACAACGAGGCGGGCGCGCTCTGCACAGCATTATCTAGCGGAAATCTGCCCACCAGCATCCGCACCAATCCTTTCAAACCCCTCAAAGATGGAGAAAACCTTTTTAGACAAACGGACAATGCTGTGTCGCCCTCCAACATTGCTGATTCTCCCACCTTGCGCCCTGTGGCGTGGTGTCCTTCTGGAAGCTATTTGTCGGAACGCCCCTCCTTTGCGCACGACCCTTTGTGGCACGCTGGTGCCTACTACGTGCAAGAAGCCGCCTCTATGTTCATTGCGCAAGCCTATAAAGTCATAGACTCTACGTTCTCAACGGGCAAGGCGATGGAATCTCCGTTGAAGATGCTCGATCTTTGTGCAGCTCCTGGGGGCAAAAGTACCCTTTGGCGCAGTTTGCTTCCGGATGAGGCTTTGCTCGTGGCCAACGAACCCATTCGTCAGCGCGCGCAGATTTTGGCGGAAAATCTCACCAAATGGGGGCACCCTCACACCTTTGTCACCCAAGCCTTCCCTGATGCTTTCACGAGTTTAGAGGACACCTTCGACATCATCGCTACCGATGTGCCGTGTTCGGGCGAGGGAATGTTTCGCAAAGACGAACAAGCGCGTGAAGAATGGTCGCCAGCAGCCGTTATTTCTTGCGCAGACCGTCAGCGCGACATTCTCACTTCTGTGTGGCCTGCGCTGAAAGAGGGCGGTTTTTGTGTCTATTCCACTTGCACTTTCAACCGCGAAGAAAATGAAGACCTCGTGGCTTGGGCTTGTGACACCCTCGGAGCTGAATTAGTGGAAATTCCTACTGATCCAGCTTGGAACATCGCAGGCGACACCACAGGGCGCAATCTCCCGGTCTATCATTTTTTTCCACATCGCACCGAGGGTGAAGGACTTTTCCTCGCATTGCTTCGCAAAAAAACGCAAGATGTTGGAGAAAGTCTTTTAGGTGGTGACACTTTTCTTTCGAGTAAATGGGAGAAAACACAAGGTAGTCGCGCTGCAAAAGGAAAAAAACGTGGAGCTAAGTCCTCCGCTAAGCCCAATGCCACCCTACTTTCGTGGTTGGAAAATGCCGAAGATTTCACCTTTCAATGTTCAGTAGACGGCGTGTGGACTGCGATTCCCACACGCTTTGCTGAGATTCGCGAACAATTGACGAACGTTGCCCCTCTACTCTTGGGAGGCATCGAGATTGGAGCAGAAAAAGGCAAAAAACTCGTGCCACAACATGCACTTGCCATGTCCATTGCTGCCTCATCTTCCGCCTTTCCACGTGTGGAGATAGCGCGCGACTCGGCACTCGCTTATCTGCATCGCGAAGCCATCACCCTCCCAGCCGAAGCACCGCGCGGATATGTACTCCTCACCTATCGCGGACTCCCCTTGGGGTTTGCCAACAATCTCGGCAATCGCGCCAATAATCTCTATCCCAACGAGTGGAGATTGAGAAATCTCTGACGACTCTTCAGAGCATCGTGTTTTCAACTCTACTCTACGATACCCAACATCCTATCAGGTGTTACCGTCTGATGATGTTTCACCGCAACATCTTCGTCCCACAACATGGATATTCTAGTTGACGACGAATACTAGCACAAAGGGTTTGTGACCCTCTCATATCTACAACATGCACTATCTCGAATTCATATTCACCCTCTCTCCCAGTTCCGAAGCCGCCTACGATGTATTGAGCGCAGTGCTGGCAGAAATCGGATTTGAAAGTTTCGTTCACACCGACGAACTTGACTTACCCCGCGTTGCCATCAACAACAATTTCCCTGAGTCGGCAGTTTTTGCTGAAAAAGCTGACGAAGACACTTTCAAAGCCTACATCCAGACCGACCTCTTCGATGCCGATGCACTCGCAGCTGTCTTGGCAGATTTCCCCATTCCAGACGTGAAGATCACCTACCAACAGTCAGAAGCAGAACACAAAAACTGGAACGAGGAGTGGGAGAAAAACTATTTTCAGCCGCTCATCATCGGTGATGTCACTGAGCATCCTCGCTGCGTCATTGCTGCCACCTTCCACAAAGATGTGCCACAAGGGGACTACAACATCCGCATCAACCCACAAATGTCGTTCGGCACGGGTCATCACCAAACCACGGCTCAGATGATTGACCGCATCCTCGCCGATGATTTCAAAGGGAAGTTTGTGCTTGACATGGGTTGCGGCACCGGTATTCTAGCCATCTTGGCAAAAATGCGTGGAGCCTCCCGATGTGTAGCCATTGACTACGATGAATGGTGCGTGAACAACACACGCGACAACATCGCCCTCAATGAGATTTCAGACGTCATGGTGGTACATGGCGATGCCTCTGCCTTGCAACCGCTCGCCAACACCTTTGATGTCATTATAGCCAACATCAATCGCAACATTCTGCTCCAAGACCTCGACAAATATGTGGCATCATTGCGCATTGGAGGGACCATCTATATGAGTGGATTTTACACAGAAGACGTGCTGAGCCTCGTGGAGAAAGGCACAATGCTCGGACTCTCGCTGGTGGATGTGAAGCAACGCGACAACTGGGCTTGCTTGAAAATGAGCCGCTAACTGATATTCAGTCTCTAACTTTTTGCTTTAAGATGACAGCTCGCCTTTTTCTCTTCCTTCTCCTCGGACTCTCACTCGGAAGTTTTGCACAGAAACCTCTGAAACATCCGCTTTCTTTCATCTCTGCGCAGAGCATCTTGGTGATTGATCCCACGGAGGACAATGTCGTGCAGAGAGCCATGAAAGTTTCGCCCTTTCTCACTCCGCACACACCTGAGTTGGTGACAGATTCGGTGAAGCACTATCGCAAACTCTTGCGCCAGTCTCCAGCAGTGTCTGCCTGCGATGTGCACACACTCGAACAACTCTTCTTGCTCTCTGGCGATGCGCGCTATGTCCATGCCCTGGATAGTTTGCGCACCTCCTACAGTGTACAACAGAAAGCAGACAGTACGAGTCGAACGGCTGCGCAACGGCTACTCAACACATTGGGATGGGTGGCAGCCACGGAGGGGCAAAAGCTCTATATCAATCTCAGGGAGAGTTGTCTGATTCCTATCAATTTCCCTCAGCTCAAGGTGACGATAGACCAAATCGTACAAGACGGACGCATGAAATTTCGCATCACGGGATTATCCTCTACTCAGTCTGGTTCAAACTGCACACACTTTGCGCTCTATCTCTGCCTACCGCAAGGAGTTAATCCGCAACGCGTTTTTCTCAATGGTCACCGGCTCCTCGATCCAAAATGGGAGCGCGGCTTTCTAGTTATCGATCGCGATTGGCGAAACATGGAAGAAGTCTATTACGAACTCCCTACCGAGGAATAAACAACCTTGCTCATCATCATTCAATCTCTCAAGAAAACGGAGGACAACTACATCTAGTGGTGTCCTCCGTTTTCCAATCTGTCTGTATTGTCCTTCGCAAGGGGAGTCTAAAAACGTGGGAGATTTTCTGAGAAACGTGGGAGATTTTCTGAAAAACGTGGGAGATATTTTTTCGCCCGCTTTTCATCCTACATCTCACTCCTTGTTCATCATCCTTCGACCCTCCAAGAGGGAGGGCAAAATCTACTACCGCTTTATTAACATTTCAGCACTCTCACGCGCGCGCGTATGCGCGCACATCAGCGATTTTGTACTTTTTGCTTTCACAACCTTCACAAGAGAGCTTCGCGACTGCCCAAAAGCAGGGGAGAATGGTCCCAGCTGTTTGATGTCGATTGGCTAAGGTTTTAGGCGGCTCCAGACGCTTTTATGGCGTGAATTGTTAAAATATGTCCGAAAATATCGTGTTACTTCTTGATATATAGTGGGTTATAAGGGGTGTCTGTGAAGGTTGTGAAAGCAAAAAGTGCAAAACTCCTGTAGTGTGCGCGTATGCGTGCGCGTGAGGATGCTAGTTTTAACATCTAGTAGCAGTGACTTTTTTCTGTTCGCTACGTTCTTCCTCCGAGTGCGTGCGATATGCGGAATCAGCAGCAGATTCTTTCCAAAAATGTTTTTGCGATAGTGGTATAGTCGTTCTAT
>JABZGM010000123.1 GCA_015259235.1 Alloprevotella sp.
GTATTGTCTACGAGAATTTCGGGAATCTGTGGAATATCCAATTTCACCCCTTGTTTTCCTTCCATCGCAGTGAGTTCGTCGGAGTCTGCATTAGCCACGGTGTCAATCAATTCGCTCAATTCCTTACCTAGGAACGAAGAGATAATGGCAGGAGGAGCCTCATGTCCACCCAGGCGGTGTGAGTTCGTAGCACTCATGATACTCGCTTTGAGCAAACCATTGTGGCGGTATACCCCCACTAAAGTCTCCACGACGAAAGTGAGGAAACGGAGTGTTTCTTCGGGAGTCTTACCTGGTGAGTGCAAAACAATACCTGTGTCGGTGTTGAGCGACCAGTTGTTGTGTTTACCACTACCATTGATGCCTGCAAAAGGTTTTTCGTGCAACAAGCAGCGGAAGCCGTGTTTGCGAGCGATATTGCGCATGAGCGACACGAGCAACATATTGTGGTCCACTGCCAAGTTACATTCTTCGTAGATTGGTGCAAGTTCAAATTGGTTAGGAGCCACTTCGTTGTGGCGTGTCTTGCAGGGGATGCCCAATTCCAGAGCTTGGATTTCCAAATCGCGCATAAATTCTGCCACGCGCTCAGGAATAGCCCCAAAATAGTGGTCTTCCATCTGCTGATTTTTCGCACTATCGTGTCCCATCAGCGTGCGACCGGTGAGCAAAAGGTCAGGGCGAGCGGCATAAAGACCTTCGTCTACCAAAAAATATTCCTGTTCCCAACCCAGATTGGTGGAAACTTTTTGCACATCATCATAGAAATATCGGCAAACTTCCAAAGCTGCTTGGTTCACTGCCGCAAGCGATTTTTTGAGCGGAGCTTTATAGTCCAGCGCTTCACCTGTATAACTGATGAACACGGTAGGAATCATGAGCGTATCGCCGATGATAAACACCGGACTAGCAGGGTCCCAAGCGGTATAGCCGCGCGCTTCGAAGGTGGAACGAATACCACCGTTGGGGAATGACGAAGCATCAGGCTCTTGTTGCACAAGCAGTTTGCCAGAAAACTCTTCCACCATGCCACCTTTGCCATCGTGTTCCACGAAAGCATCGTGCTTTTCGGCAGTACCTTCCGTGAGCGGTTGAAACCAGTGTGTGTAGTGTGTCACTCCCATTTCAATAGCCCATTGTTTCATGCCTTGTGCTATCACATTTGCGGTAGGGATGTCGAGGGGAGTGCCGTTGTCAAGTGCCTGCACGTACTGTTGGTAGGTGCGGAGAGGGAGATACTTGCGCATCTTCTCTTGCGTAAAGACATACTTGCCGTAGTATTCTGACGGACGTTCGGCTGGAGCAGCCACAGGCACGGGACGTTTCTTAAACGCCTCTTCGACCACTTTAAATCTCAGTGTGCTCATTCGTGAGGAGTGTGTGAGGGGATAAGGGGGGATGAAGTGATAAAATCACTAGCGAAGTTACGAAAAAATCAAGGTAAAACCCCGTGTGAGTCCTATTTTCAGGTTATCTTTGCTAGATTAGTAGGCTATTTTTGCAAAATACAATCGTATTTGCTATTTTGCCTTTGCAGAATATAATGGAATTTCAAAGGGAGTATCCAAAAGAAATAGAGTTCTTGACATCTCATCTTCTTATCATCATAAGACGATGAGTGAACACATGGGGCAAAGATAGCTTTCTTGTAGAACTCGTACACGATAAATCTGCATACGTTCTTGGCACTTTCCACAGAAAAACGTAATTTTGCCTAGGTGCTAGCACATCGAGTGTAGCACAAAACCTCAGGCTAGTTCTGAGCAAGTTCCTCATTGTCTGCCAAGAACCCGCCCTAAATCCTATGATTATGCCACGATTTATTGCTCAAATCTTCAAACCTCTTAAAAAGCTCTTCAAGTCTATGCTCCCTTTCCCCTCTCTTTCTGTTAGCGAATTTGAAGCCTATCTCCAATCCCATCCCGAGGTGCAGTTGCTCGATGTGCGCACCCCTGTAGAGTATGCCGAAGGTCACATCCCTGGTAGTACCAATATGGACGTGATGGCTCCTGACTTCTTGCCCAGAGCTCAGACCCAACTCGATGCCAATCTCCCCGTGGCAGTGTATTGTCGCAGTGGAGCGCGCAGCAAACAAGCCGCCATGTTCTTGGCTAGATTGAAATTTCAAGTCACCGATCTCGATTCTGGTTTCCTGGGTTGGGCAGCTAGTGGTCGTCCCGTAGAGCAAGATGACTAATTTCTCCCCAAGTTTACTTCCCTTTGTCCACGATGTGGCGACCGCTCAGCATCTCATGAATCAGTGGGGTGCTGAGCGGCGGCGTTTCTTCTTTGTTCTCAATTATCAGGCTTCGCAAGTCGTGATGATCCCGCTCGAAGAGTGGCACACCGATGCTCTGACGTTTGAGTTTCGCGGTCGTTCTAGAAGCGGATTTTCTCCCATTTCCGCTGGGGATTTTGTGCCTTGTTCTCCTCTCCCTTCGCAAATCGAGTGGGACATCTCTGCTCCTGATTTCAGAGACTACCAGCGAGCGTTTCACATCGTCCAACACCACCTCCATCGAGGTGATAGTTTTTTGACCAACCTCACCTTTGCTGTGCCCGTACGCACCAATCTCACGTTGGAGCAACTCTACACTGCGGCACGCGCTCCCTACAAACTTCTCTGGAAAGACCATTTTGTCTGCTTTTCGCCCGAGCCCTTTGTGGAAATCACCGAAGGCATCATTCGCACTTTCCCCATGAAAGGCACCATCGATGCCACTTTGCCCCAAGCCGAACAAACCTTGTTGTCCAATGCCAAGGAGCAAGCAGAGCATGCCACCATCGTAGACCTCCTGCGCAACGACTTGAGCCAAATCGCCACGGAGGTGCATGTGGCACGCTATCGCTATGTCGAAGAGATTCATACCCATCGTGGTGCGTTGCTCCAAACGAGTAGTGAAATCGTGGGTCGTCTGCCCGAAAATTATCTCTCGCAACTGGGCGACATTTTGATGCCTCTGCTTCCTGCTGGGAGCATCACCGGTGCCCCCAAGCGCGCCACGGTGCAGAGCATTGCCGAAGCTGAGACCTACGATCGTGGCTATTACACTGGCATCATGGGCTGTTTCGATGGCACCTCCCTGCAAAGTGCTGTCATGATTCGTTTTGTCGAACAGCAGTCCGATGGCAGTCTGGTGTTCAAGGCAGGCGGTGGCATCACCACGCGCAGCGATGCTAAGAGCGAATACCAAGAATTGCTCGATAAAGTCTATGCCCCTTTATGAGCATGTGGGGAAAGTCGTAAAAGCGTGGTTTGAAATTCCTCCTAATGAGCATGACTTAATGAGTATTTCTCATATCTGCTCCATTTACTCCCATGTTTCTGAGTAAAAAGTCGGAGAGTTATTTTTGAATCTCCGACATGTTCAAAATTTTCTCCCACGTTTTCTGAAAAATCTCCCACGTTTTCTGAAAAATCTCCTACGTTTTTTGGAAAATCTCCCACGTTTTTTCAGAAATCTCCCACGTTTTTTTTCTCCCTTCGTAAGGATAACAAAATAGTACGCTGATGTTCGACAAACTCTTCCATGAATCCTTGGCTTATTTGCCCGATTTTCAGGTGGATGCAGCACATTTAGCTCTGCCTAGTGAGTTGGTAGAGACCATGTGTCTCACAGATGGGGCAGTGGTGCGCTTGCCTTTTCATTTGGCTCGCATGCAAGCGGCTTGTCAAGTCTTAGGGTGGCGAGATATCAGTGAGGATTTGCCCGAACTCTGGGCGGCAACTTCAGCACAAATGCCCGAAGATTGTCGTCAAGGTCGCACGATGGCGCGCATTGTCTATGGGGCAGAGGGCATTCGCTCCATCACCTTCCAGAGTTATGCCCCACGGTTGGTGCGCTCGCTCCGTCTGGTGGTGGCAGACCATGTGGACTACGCGCTCAAATCTACCAATCGCAAGGTCATCACGGAGTGTTTTAACCAACGAAACGGTTGTGATGATGTGCTGATGGTGCGAGATCGTTTGCTCACAGATACGTCGATTGCCAACATTGCCTTGTGGCACGAACAGCATAATCGGTGGTACACCCCCGCACGTCCTTTGCTTCGCGGCACGCATCGGGCGGCTCTCCTGCGCGCTGGCACTATCCATGAAGACACCGCGCTGACTCTCGATCGTCTTTCGGAGTTTTCCCGCATCCGACTGTTCAATGCCATGCTCGCGTGGGGAGAAATCGAACTTCCCGTGGTAGCTCTCTTTCCTCCCACAACCCATTAAATCTCAGTTTGTCCCATGACCGAAAAAGAAAAAATGCTTGCAGGGCACATCTACGATGCTTGCAACTCTGAAATTCTTAGTGAACTCTTTGCCACTCAAGATGCTGTCTTTGAGTACAATCAGATTCGCCCTACCGACCATGCTCTGCGCACAGAAAAAATCAAGCAAATTTTAGGTGAGACGGGCGAAAGAGTGATTGTCAATCAGCCTTTTCACTGCGACTATGGCAGTCATATTTCCGTCGGCGAAGACTTCTTTGCCAACTTTAATCTCACAGTGCTCGACGAAGCTCCAGTCACCATTGGCAACAACTGTTTCATCGGACCTAATGTTGGGCTTTACACAGCTTGTCATCCCACTGATCCTGTGGCACGGAACTCCCGACAGGAGTGGGCAGAACCCATCACCATCGGTCACAATGTGTGGATTGGTGGGGGAGTCACCGTCTTGCCCGGTGTCACCATTGGAGACAATGTCACCATCGGTGGAGGAAGCGTGGTGGTGAAGGACATTCCCAGCAACTGCGTGGCGGTGGGCAATCCTTGCCGTCCAGTGAAATGGCTAGAAGTGAGTGAGCACGCTTAACGATAATGCCTTGGGACACTACAACTTTATGAAAATAGCGACACTGCACTAGAGAATTTCTCTGTGTAGTATCGCTATTTTGTTGAGGAAAGGGGGAAGTAATTGGAGGAAAACGTGCAGTTCGCTGTTGAATCTGTGCTCCATCTCTTGGTAATATCAGAGCAATCTGACGGATGCTCTGGAGGAGTGGCAGGTTTTATTCCGCTTTTGGTTTGAGTTGATAGCCTATCTCTGCTACAGCTTGGAGGAGAGCTTCGTCCGAAGCCGTGCCGATGATTTGAGCTTCGGCATCTTCGAGCGACACTGTGGCTTGGGTCACTCCCTCCACTCCGAGAATGGCGCGTTCCACGTGGTTGCGACAGTGATTGCAGGTCATGCCTTCCACGGCAAACTTGCGCACGAGAGTGGCAGAAGAAGATGATTGGGCGATAGTCCACTCCGTTTGTGGATGGAGTTTTCTCCACAGTGGAAGCGCGATGAAGACATAGATCAAAAGCGCACCAAGGAGGAGCGTGCTTGCCCATTGAAACCACGGAGTTTCTATGTGGCAGCTAGCTTCTGTAGGCACGGCAAAGTGGGTGAACCATGTGCGTGGGAGCGCATAGTCGATGAGGAGTGCAAAGCCCACTGCGCCGAGAATAAGCGATGCGAGGTAGACGATGAGGTTGCGACGTCCCAAGGCGCGATGCACCACTAGCACAGAAGCCATGTTGGCTGCTGGACCTGCCATGAGGAGAATCAGGGCTGCACCAGGCGAGAGCCCCTTGAGCATGAGCGCGGCTGCGATGGGTATGCTTCCGGTAGCGCAGACATACATGGGGATGGCGATGAGCAGCACCACAAAGTAGCTGAGGAAGGGAATTTCTGCGAATTGCACAAAAAAGTTGTCGGGCACAAAGAGGGTGATAAGTCCAGCAACGATCAAACCCATCAAAAGCCATTTGCCAATGTCGCGCAACATGTCAACAAACCCATAGCGAAAGGCGATGCTCAGTTTTCCAAGAAAGGAGGGTTGTTGCGCCTCGATGGTGCAGGTAGCTTTGCTGATTTCTGCATCTACTGCCGCTTTCTGAGCTTCAGTTTCGAGGGGGGCAAATCGATTCGTCATCATTCCGCCAAAGACAGACGTGACCAGTGCTGCCACAGGACGAACTATCGCAAAAGGAAGTCCAAGGAGAGAGTAGGTTGCAAAGATACTGTCCACTCCCGTTTGAGGAGTAGCGATGAGGAAAGCGGTGGTAGCCCCGCGCGAAGCCCCTTCTTTGCGCAGCGACATAGCCGTAGGAATCACCCCGCATGAGCAGAGGGGTAGGGGAATGCCGAAGAGTGCGGCATAGAGTACGGAACGGAGGTCGTTTCCGCTGAGATATTGGCTGTAGAGTCGTCCAGGCACGAAGGCGTGCATCAGTCCTGCGATGAAGAACCCGAGCAGGAGATAGGGCGACATCTCGTGAATGAGGTGGAGTATTTCTTGCATATCATTTTTGTTATTGTGAAGACTACTATTGCTG
>JABZGM010000124.1 GCA_015259235.1 Alloprevotella sp.
CCAGTGATTTTTACGCCTAGGTCAAAATCGATGAGGTCATATTTTTTGGCAAGTTCCCAGTGGGGAAGGGGATTAGCAGGGAGTTCAGTATTGTTACCTCCTGTTTTCACGACTTCGTTGTCTTCAGCAGAATGACCTTCGGGTACAATGTCGTAAGGAAGGTTGGGAATCGTATAAAGCACATTTGTGCGTTCTTCCTCGGCTTCTCTTTTGGCATCCTCAAGTTCAGCACTGCGTTGCTTGAGTTCTGCAACTCTTGCTTTTGCAACTTCGGCTTCTTCGGTATTTCCTGCCTTCATCAAGGCACCGATGCTTTTAGCGAGTGTCTTTTGTTCTGCAAGAGCCGCATCAAGCTCACCTTGAGCAGCCTTTCGCTTATTGTCAGCTGCGAGCACAGCGTCAATTGCTTTGCGCGCATCACTGAAGTTTTTCTTTTCCAAGCCGCGAATCACGGCTTCTTTATCATCGGTAATTTGTTTTATCGTCAGCATATTTGCTATAGAGAAGTTTGTTTATAGGGCAAAAGTAGTAATTATTTTTGGAACAGCGCATAGCAGTAAGAGAAAGTTTTGCCTTATTCTCCGAATAATCGTAGCATTTGTAGATTGGATTATTGGGGAGTTGCGAGTGGTTAGAACTGTTGCTGGCGACGATCCAAAAATGTATGCACACTTTTTTGTCAAAATACTTGTCGTTTTTGCTTTGATTCTTTCCTTCTTTTTGACCTATACGCTTTCTTTTTGTTCATTTTATGGAGCATCGAAGAATTTCCAGTGTTCTAGTGGGGATGAAGAGTAATTGAATAAGTTATACGCTTCTTCAATAGTTGTTGGGATAAAAAAGAATATCCTCGTACTTGCTTTTGAGGTACAAGTACGAGGACGTTAATATTAGGCTCTTTGCAGAACTAAGAAAATAAGTTAGACTGGATGTTCATCCAGGAATTGTTTTACTTCAATGGCAGCTTTACAGCCCATTGCTGCAGCTGTGATTGCTTGACGATAGAGAGGATCGGCAACATCACCAGCGGCAAAGACGCCCTCAATGTTAGTGCGTGGAGTTTGACCTTCCGTCTTGAGGTAACCAACTTCGTCAGTTTCCAATTGACCCTTGAAAAGTTCCGTGTTGGGGTTGTGACCAATGGCCAAGAAGAAACCATCGATGGGGAGATCGTAAGTGCGTTCGTCAGCTTCTCCCTTGCGATGTACAAGATGAGCACCTTCAACACCTTCCTCTCCGAAGAGACCAAGTGTGTTTGTTTCGAAAAGAACTTCAATCTTCTCATTGGCAAAGACGCGGTCTTGCATTGCTTTAGAAGCGCGAAGGAAAGGTTTGCGAACAATGAGATAAACCTTGGAAGCTAGACCAGCGAGGTAGGTTGCTTCTTCGCAAGCTGTGTCACCACCACCAACGACGGCAACCACTTTCTTACGGTAGAAGAAACCATCGCAAGTGGCACAAGCAGAAACGCCAATTCCTCTGTATTTTTCTTCATCGGGAAGCCCTAGGTATTTTGCGCTTGCACCGGTGGCAATAATCAGAGTTTGTGTTTGAATTTGGCTATTATCATCGAAAGTAAGTGTGAAAGGACGCTGAGACAAATCAGCTTTAACACAGTGCTTATTACGGATTTCAGTCCCAAAGCGCAAAGCTTGGTTGCGCAAGTCAGCCATCAATTGATTACCATCTACGCCTTCTGGATAACCAGGAAAGTTGTCTACTTCAGTGGTTTGGGTGAGTTGTCCACCAGGCTGCAGACCTTCATAAATAACAGGGCTAAGACCTGAACGTCCAGCATAAATGGCAGCAGTGTAACCAGCAGGGCCACTACCTAGAATAAGAGTTTGGAGTTGTTCCATAATGTTTGAGTTTTGAGAAAATAGAAATTAATGCGACTTCGCTCTTGCACTGATACCAAATACCTACCATCTTATTTCTAAAAGTGGGGGAGCAGAAGTCTAGTTTATAGGATATTGAGTTGTTTACTTTGTTTATCTCATATCTACCACTTCCACTTTGGGGAAGTCTTTAGCATTGAATCTAAAAAAAGCATCGTTCTTTTTGCCTACGCTTTGGAGTGAAGCGATATTGATTGTACTCCAATTTGAGGCATTTGTGCGTAAACGAACGCTTTGTGGGTGATGATTGCTTTTGTTGATGGTGATATAAGCTTCTTTGATGGCATTGTGTTTGTTGCTGCTTGTGAGGTGAACTTCATAAGTAGCCCCTTTGTCAGAGAGTGTGCTATTGTAACCTTGTTTGTAAAGGTTGATAAAGTTGATTGGGTTGATGCCTGCAATCTCCGAAGCACTAGGGTTAGTGACGTTTACCTCTCCCGAACCTTGTGCAAGAGACCATTCTGTCTTACCATCAAACCAAATGCGTGCTTGGGGGGAAGTTAGCACAAATTTCTTGCCTTGCACTGTGATGTTACCATTGCTATTGCCCATCGCACCGCGTGCCGTAAAGTTTGCAACCACACATCCGCGACTTAGAACACTGGCTGTTTGGTCTAAAACAGACTTTGCTGTTTGCGCCACAGCACCCATTGCTGTGAAAGCGCAAAGAAGAAGAAAAGAACGTAGCTTCATTGTTTGAAGAATATCTTAAATGTTTATGATGACTGCAAGGAACATTCGGTTTTAACCCAAATCGGTCATTAGACCGTTATAGTACGACTCGTAATTGAAAAGAGACCGATTGGGTTCTAATCGAAACGTTTTCCAGCAGCTTTAAGTTGGTCAAGGATTTGTTGTAGTTCTATTTCAGATTGAACATAGACTTCTCTAGGCTTTGAGCCATTCACTGGCCCGACTATTCCAGCTTCTTCGAGTTGGTCCATGAGACGTCCTGCACGGTTGAAGCCGATGCTGAAAGTTCGCTGTATTTTTGAGGTCGATCCTTGTTGGGTACTAACTACGAAGCGTGCTACTTGTTCAAAAGTACTACCATCTCCGCCACCATAAGACTCGCTTCCACTGTCCGAGCTTTCTTCCACTAGAGGGAGTTCATAAGGACAAGGGTAGCCTTGCTGTTGAGCTATGAAGTCTGTTAGTGCTTCAATCTCTGGAGTATCAATGAAGGCACATTGCAAACGTGTGACGTCACTACCTGTGAGGAAGAGCATATCGCCACGTCCAATAAGATTATTTGCTCCCGTGCGGTCAAGAATTGTTTGGCTCTCAATACGTCCTGAAACTCGGAATGCCATACGAGCAGGGAAGTTTGCTTTAATCTTACCCGTGATAATCGTGGCACGAGGGCTTTGTGTAGCAATTACCATGTGAATACCGACGGCACGCGCCAACTGAGCAATACGAGCAATGGGAAGTTCAATGTCTTTACCCGCTGTCATAATCAAATCACCGAACTCGTCAATGATAACTACGATATAGGGCAAGAAGTGGTGACCATTGTTAGGATTTAGACGGCGAGAAAGGAATTTCTCATTGTATTCCTTGAGGTTTTTGCAACGTGCTGCCTTAAGCAATTCGTAGCGGTCGTCCATTTCCTTTGTCAGACTCATCAGCGTCTGCACCACCTTCTTTACATCAGTGATGACCGGTTCTTCGCTATCAGGAACTTGTGCAAGGAAGTGTTTGATGATGGGGTTGTACATAGAGAACTCCACCTTTTTGGGGTCAATCATCACCAACTTCAGTTCCGCTGGATGCTTCTTGTAGAGCAGAGAAGAAATGATGGCATTCAAACCAACGGATTTACCTTGACCTGTTGCACCTGCCACCAAGAGGTGAGGCATCTTAGCCAAATCAACCATGAAAATTTCGTTGGTAATGGTCTTGCCGAGTGCAATGGGAAGTGCGTAGTCGCTCTCTTGGAATTTCTTACTTTTGAGAATACTCTCCATCGAAACGATTTGCGCTTTTTTATTAGGTACTTCAATACCAATCGTTCCCTTTCCAGGCATTGGAGCAATGATGCGAATACCAATGGCCGCAAGCGAAAGCGCGATATCTTCTTCTAGATTCTTAATCTTAGATATACGAATACCAGGTGCTGGAGTGATTTCGTAAAGTGTAACAGTGGGACCTACAGTTGCAGAAATCTGAGTAATTTTAACTCCGAAAGTGCCGAGAACTTGAATAATGCGATTTTTATTGGCATGTTGCTCCTCCATATCAATATCAACATTCCCTGCGTCATGCTTTTCAAGGAGAGAAAGTGGAGGGAATTTGTAACGACTGAGTTCAGCTCTTGGGTCAATGGGAGGGAGGTTCTCTACTTCTGCAGCTGTTAGAGCGCGGGTAGTCTCTTCTTCTAGCGTTGCATTAACAGATAACTCTACTTCATCATCACAGGTACTTGCTACGCTAGTTTCTTTGCTTGTAGAAGTTGAGTGAAGTACATCTGTGCCTAAATCCTGTGGCAACGTGAGATGAGTATCATCTTCAGAGTTATGTGCAAGTTCCGTACCAAGGTCAAGCGTTTTTGAACTATCAGGGTCTTGTAAATCAGATTCGTGTGAGTGACCTGGTTGCAAATCATCGACTACGAGAACTTCGTCTTTCTTGTATTCATCCTCTAACTCTAATTCGATAGTATCTATGTTAGTGGGCATTTCAACTTCTAATGACTCAGTTGATTCTTCACATTCTTCGATAGTATCAGAATATTCTTCTAGTTCATCATCTCGTTGTGGAAGTACCCATTGTCCAATTTTGTGAACACCTTTGAAAATGGCAATAAATACTTGGGTGAACCAGTAGCCAATATAGGAGATGGTGAGTAGGACTAATACAGCTCCTGTTGCAATAGTCCCAATGTTGTCTGTGAGCCACCCTAACACAGCTTTACCATGCATTCCACCAAGTTCAAAAGATATAAGACTCTTGAAGGACTCTGGCAATATATTGTCCTGGATGAAATTAGCGTCTACGCTGCCTACCACCATAATGATAGACAGATGTAAATAAAGTACCCATAAGCGTATGGGACAAGCCTTGCGCATAAATATTTTCAGAGCAAGTGCCAAAAGGAAGATGGGTAACAATATACTAAAGACACCAAATAGTTGTCCCATGATGTAGTATGCTGTGTATGCCCCAAGACGACCTGCGTAGTTAGCTGGATTAGGTAGGTTCCCTGCTATAACGCCAGCTTGATCCACACCACCAGTGAAAATATTTGATATAATTGCAAGTAAAAGGAATAGACTAACAATGACAAGAGACATGCCCACTGCAAAGCGAATATAGTCACTGTGCGAGCTGATGCCTGAGATTTCTTTTAGCTCTCTTTTGAGTTCCTGCTGCTTACTCTGTGCGGAAGACTTTGAAGAGGAGGCTTTTTGCTTGGGTCTTGCTGTATTTCTAGCCATTGAGTGTTATATGATAGTTTGAAGTTCGCTCCTTGGTTGAGTCTTTATAGGAGACGTAAGGTGATGCTTGATAAAATTGGATGTCCATACCGGAATAACGAGATCCCAAAAAGAGGTAGCGAAATCCGCTCTGAATCTAGAGTCCTTGTGATTGGTTCTGACACTATTATTGTTGTGGCATGATGTAAAACTTTATCAAGTTGCGCAATGCGCGCTCGCAGACGGCGCAGAATACAGGTACTTCGTTTGTGCGCATTCGGCAATTACGGAAACCGCGATATACTCCTTTCGACATATATCCTCCACCTTCATAAACTCCTATTTTTTGTGTATCACTATCTTGGGTGTCGTTGAGTGGTGTGGGAATTGGGCGTTTCTTAGGAAGCATGTCTTGCCATTTCGCAGAAAACTGTGCTAATGTGGTGATATTGGGCTCCCAAGGTTCTACATCAGGGTGATAGTAGTTGGTGTATTGGTCATCATAAAAATACTCATCAGCAAGTCCGCCAAAAGAATGACCAAACTCATGTACTGTTACGGGGAGGAAATGCTCGTTGTGAGCTGCTGAAAGTGTGTAGCTATTGTATATGCCACCCCCTCCATAATTAGATGTGTTTGCTAAGATAAGGATATGCTCGTAAGGAATACCCACAAGTGCGTTGTTCAGTGTCTTGATTTTGAGAGTTGTAAGGTATCGTTTGCTATAGAATGTATCAAAATGAGAGCCTAAAGCAGTTTGCTTCCAGTCATGGTTGTGCGGGATGCTAACACCACTTTCTTTGCTTGGTACAGCAACTGCCACAAAATTGAAGTAGTTTTTGTAATCGCTGAAAGGTTTGTATTTGAGTATTTCGTCTGCTGCTCGTTGTGCATCAGCATAAAAAGTAGATTGTTCTGAAGCTGTATAACCTTCAGCAACGATAGCGACGTCAATACAATTTGCAGAGCC
>JABZGM010000125.1 GCA_015259235.1 Alloprevotella sp.
AACAATTAGAAGCCTTCAGTCGCATGCTCGACGTGCTCAACGAACTGCGAGAGAAATGTCCATGGGATCGCAAACAAACCAACGAAAGTTTGCGCCCAAACACAATAGAAGAGGTGTACGAACTCTGTGATGCCCTCATGAAGTCGGACGAAAAAGAGATTTGCAAAGAATTAGGTGATGTGCTTCTCCATGTTTGTTTCTATGCTAAGCTAGCAGATGAAAAAGAACAATTTGACATTGCCGACGTTTGCAATAGACTTTGCGACAAACTCATCTTTCGTCATCCTCATGTTTATCCACCTTCGGACATCGCTGCTGCAGGTTTGCGTCAAGGCATCAAAATAGAGACCGCATCTGACGTGAGTATGCAATGGGAACAACTTAAGCAACTCGAAAAAGATGGCAATGAAACGGTATTGAGTGGTGTTCCAAATTCTCTTCCCGCCTTGATTAAAGCCTATCGGGTGCAGGATAAAGCGCGCAATGTCGGCTTTGATTGGGAAGAACGCTCACAAGTGTGGGAGAAAGTCAAAGAAGAACTGGCGGAATTCGAGGCTGAGGTAGAAAACATGGACAAGGACAAAGCGGAAGCCGAATTTGGCGATCTCATGTTCTCCTTAATCAACGCAGCCCGTCTGTATAAAATCAATCCAGACAACGCATTAGAGCGCACCAATCAGAAGTTTATCCGCCGATTCAACTATTTAGAATCTCAAACCCTCAAGAAAGGACGCAAGCTCACCGAGATGTCCCTAGAAGAAATGGACAAATACTGGGAAGAAGCCAAACGTCTAGAACAAGAATAACGCAGTAATGCTTGCATCCATACGCTATCGTCTTCCAGGGGAAACCCTAGTCCATGAAATTGGCACAAAGCATCCTCCTAAAAGATGCACATCATTAGCTGAGATACCCCCTCAAAAAGGGTATCTCTTTGCACCATTTCAGGAGGACGACGCGCACCCACTCTGGTTCATCCCAGCAGATGAGCAGCGCACTTGGACACAATCCACAGAAGTGCCCAATTTTTCGCTAGCTTATGAAGTAGAAGAAGACCATCGTACGGAATATATGCGTGCCTTCGAAGCATGTCAAGCTGCATTTCAACAAAGCGAACTACAGAAAGTAGTGCTTTCTCGCACTCTCTCTGTTCATTTTGACCAAAACCTTACTACAGACGATTATTATCGCTTATTCGAACAAGCCTGCATCGCCTATCCTAATAGCTTTGTCAGCCTAATCTCATTACCAGCTCCTTGGGGAACCTGGTTGATGGCTACGCCAGAAATCCTCATCTCTGCGAAAGATAACTTGTGGCATACGATGGCTTTAGCAGGAACAATGGAAAAGACTGCAGACTCCTCTCTCAGCCTAGAAGTTTGGTCAGAGAAAAATCGCAAAGAACAACAATGGGTGGTGAATTATATCAGTCGACAATTAGAAAAACTCGGCTGTGACTATCAGAAGAGTCCAACCTACGTGCGACCCGCAGCGCATTTGCTGCATCTTTGTACGGACTTCTCTGTAATTCCCCCCAAGGAGAAAAGCATAGCTTGCGTCATTGAAGCACTTCACCCCACTCCTGCTGTCTGTGGTTGGGAGACTTCTACTGCCCAAGCGCTAATTTCTAAAGTAGAATCGCACGATCGCAGTTATTATTCAGGATATTCCGGTCCGATTGATCCCAATTCGGCACACCTATTCGTGACATTACGCTGTATGAATCTGAATAATGACACCGCAACTCTCTATGCAGGCGGTGGACTGTTGCCAGAAAGCAATGAGAACAGCGAATGGCAAGAGACAGAACGTAAGCTCAATACGATGTTACGTTTGTTCTCTGCTCATAAATGAAGACTAGACTAGGCTCCAACGCTATATATGTATTCCAATAAGGCTAATATAAATTTACTCACAACGCACCTCATTGCACATGACATTCGAGATATTGTCGTATGTCCAGGTTCGCGCAATGCCCCCATCGTACATAATTTGTACGAAGCAGGCAGTAAAATTCAGCTACATCCCATCACCGACGAGCGTAGTGCAGCTTTCGTAGCCATTGGTCTATGGATTAAGAAAAAAAGACCTATTGCCATCTGTGTCACCTCTGGTAGCGCCTTATTAAACTGTCTGCCAGGTATAGCAGAGGCGGCTTTTCGCCATATTCCTCTTGTGATGATTTCTGCCGACCGTCCTTTGTCCTTGCAGGGACAATTAGACGGACAGACAATTCCTCAGCAAGGTGCATGCACTCCCTATGCAAGATGCTGGCAAGTAGATGAAATTACAGAGGATTCTCAAGCCAGGGAAGTAAACCTCTATTTGCAAACAGCATTCGCTGCTTTGTCAGATAATGGTGGGCAACCGATACATTTGAATGTCCCTATCAGCGAACCACTATTTGAATTTACGACTAAGGAGTTGCCCCAAGTGGAGATTTCCGCAAGAGTAAACAAACCTGTAGCAAAACTCCCTAAACATTGGCTAGAACTTCTTTGCATTGCGCGTCTTCCCCTTCTGATCGTCGGGCAATATGAAGAACCATTTATACCTGCCATTCAGCAATTACGCGCCAACAATCAGTTGCTAGTTTACGCTGAAAACATCAGCAACCAGCAGGATGCGCGCATGGCATTGTGGCTTGATGAGCAAAAACTGTCTCCAGACGCTGTGATTCACATAGGCGGCTGTTTAGTTAATAAGTTTTTCAAGCAGCATCTACGCACGATAAACCAACTTCCAGTACTCCGTATCGATGAAACAGATGAGTGTCCCGACACCTTTTTTCAAAAGGCAGAGAAACTCACCTGCAATCCTGCGGAAATTTTGCAACAGCTTGTAGATGCCCTTCCCACAAAAAACGAAGTAGCTGTGGCTTATTCTCAACTATCCTCTCCCAAACATACCTTCGACTACCCTATCGAAGCTATGTTTGTAGGCAATAGCACAGCAGTTCGTTGGACAAATAGACAATGGCAAGTCTTAAACGTACCCGTATATTGTAATCGAGGTACGAACGGTATTGAAGGTTCATTGTCCACAGCAGCAGGATATTCGCTTGCAGCAGCTGGAAAAGTGCTCTGTGTCATCGGAGATCTCTCGTTTTTCTATGATGCAAATGGACTTTGGAATCAGCACCTGGACGGCAAACTTCGCATTTTACTCATCAACAACCAGTGCGGTGCGATATTCCATCACCTTCCAGGCTTAAATCAAACCCCAGCCCTACCACAATTTGTTGCAGCAGCTCATCAAAACTCCGCCAAAGGTATAGCCGTAAGCTATCATTGCACATACCTTTCTGCAGAAAGTTCGTGTTTAGAGGAAGATGCTCATCATCTCCTCATCAAACTATTGAACATTGAGAGTACACGTCCCGTTATACTAGAAGTGTTTACTCCCATTTAATCAGCATATACATCCCTATAAATAACTCCTTCTTATGAGAACTTGGACTTCCCTCCACACCTATCAAGAAATACTTTTCGACTTCTTCGAAGGCATCGCTCGTATCACCATCAATCGCCCTCGATATCGCAACGCGTTTACGCCAACAACCATCATGGAAATCTCTGATGCACTACGCACTTGCCGCGAGAATGCAGACATTAATGTGGTTGTTTTAACTGGTGCCCACTCGCCTTTGCAAGAAGGACAAACGGAAGAAGAGAGTTTACGCACCGAAGCATTTTGCGCTGGTGGCGATATGCACGTGAAAGGCCGCGGTGGTTACGTTGGAGGAGACGGCGTGCCACGCTTGAACGTTTTGGAGGTACAGAAGCAAATCCGCTCACTACCTAAGCCCGTTATTGCTATGGTCAATGGTTTTGCTGTGGGCGGTGGCCACGTGTTGCACCTTATGTGTGACCTGACTATAGCCTCCGAAAATGCAAAATTTGGACAAACCGGACCTAAAGTTGGTTCGTTTGATGCAGGATTTGGCGCAAGCTATATGGCACGCATCGTAGGACAGAAAAAAGCACGTGAGATTTGGTTCCTTTGCAACCTTTATTCTGCCGAAGAAGCAGAACGCATGGGTATGGTCAATAAGGTCGTTCCTTTTGAACAACTCGAAGATGAAGTGGTGGCATGGGCAAAACGCATGATGGAACACTCTCCTCTTGCCCTACGCATGATTAAAGCAGGCTTGAATGCTGAGCTCGATGGTCAAGCTGGTATCCAAGAGTTGGCTGGCGACGCCACGATGCTCTACTACCTTCTCGATGAAGCGCACGAAGGTGGTCAAGCTTTTCTTGAAAAGAGAAAGCCTGACTGGAGCAAATTCCCAAAACTTCCTTAAGTTTTCTCCCTCTTCTACTGAAACACTTTTGTAAATCGTCATCTTATGTCGCACGATTTCGAGCAACTTACAATAACTTATTCCGAGAAGTCCCTGCATTTCCTCCAACCTGCAGGGACTTCTCGCGGTGTTTATCACGAGCGCAAAATTTGGTATGTTGAAGCACGCGCACGTTATTGCGGACGCCCTGTTTATGGCATTGGAGAGTGTGCCCCACTTCCCCAACTGAGCTGCGATGATGTCCCTAATTATGTTGAGATTCTTGCTGAAGCCTGTCAATTATGGGAAAAATCAGGACAACTACCTCGTGAGTTTCTACAAATCTATCCCTCTATTTTGATGGGTTTAGAGACTGCAGAACTTTCCCTTCGTTCTTGCGCCCAAAATGGTAGTCCTTTTCAACTTTCCTCTACCCCGTTTTCACGTGGAGAAAAAGGTATTTCTATCAATGGGCTTGTGTGGATGGGCAACGCAGAAGAGATGTTGACGCGCATGGAAAGCAAATTGTCGGCTGGATATCAATGTGTGAAAATAAAAATTGGCGCTATTGACTTTGCTGCAGAACTGAATCTTTTGCGTATCTTGCGACAACAATATTCAAAAGCCGAGGTTGAACTTCGACTCGATGCCAATGGAGCCTTTTCTCCTAGTGAAGCTATGGAGAAGCTACAACAACTTGCAGCGTTCGACATTCATAGCATTGAGCAACCCATTCGCGCAGGTCAATGGGAGACAATGGCTGAACTCTGTCGCAAAAGCCCAATTCCCATAGCCTTAGACGAAGAACTTATAGGGATTCATTCAAGGCAAGATAAGGAACGTCTGCTGGACACAATTCGTCCCCACTACATCATATTGAAACCCTCTTTACATGGGGGATTTTCAGGGGCGGAGGAATGGGAAGAACTTGCTGATGCACGGGGAATAGCCCACTGGGCAACCTCAGCACTAGAGAGCAACGTAGGCTTGAATGCTATTGCGCATTGGACAGCACGCAGACAGCAAAACCAAACCAAACAAGATGAAGAATTGATGCCACAAGGACTGGGCACTGGTCAGCTATTTACAGATAATTATACGGCTATTTCTTTAGAAATCAAAGGAGATGAACTGTGGAATGGTACAGAGAAAGAGCGTTTTTTTCAGCAAGAACTACGCACCTTTACCGAAGAATGGAATGATACAGCCAAAGATGTCATAGAACTACAAACGAGTGGCAGCACGGGCAAGCCCAAAGTGATGCAAGTCACTAAAAGTGCCATGCGTGCTAGTGCCCAACGCACCCTTGACACTTTACACATCACTCCTGGATCTACCGCCCTCCTCTGCCTTCCTCTTCAATATGTAGCTGGAAAAATGATGGTCGTTCGCACACTAGTCGGCGACTTACGACTGATTGCAGCTGCCCCAAGTCTGCATCCTTTTGAGCACCTTGCAGTTGCTCCGCAATTTGTTGCCTTAACTCCACTACAAGCAGCTGCAACCCTTGAAGTTCCCAAGGAAAAAAGACTTTTAGCATCCACCGACTGCGTCATTCTCGGAGGAGGCAGTGTTAGCCAGACTCTAGAAGAGAACCTTCAATCCTGCAAGGGCAGTGTCTATAGTACGTATGGAATGACAGAGACGCTCTCTCATATTGCTCTTCGCCGCATCAATGGTGCGCATCGTTCTGGTTGGTACACGCCATTAGCTAGTGTGCAGGTGGCACTCAACAGAGAGGGATGCTTGATGATTTCAGATCCAACAACCAACAACTCCTGGCTCACGACCAACGACTTAGCAGAAATAAATGCAGTCGGACAATTTCGCATTCTAGGACGACGGGACAACGTAGTCTGCTCGGGAGGACTAAAACTGCATCTGGAAGCACTTGAGACCAAGTTGCAAGCTGAGGAAAAAGGACTTCTTCTTACCTCGGTCCCAGATGAAACTCTCGGAGAAGCCTTGGTCTG
>JABZGM010000126.1 GCA_015259235.1 Alloprevotella sp.
TTTGAAATTCGAGGGTGAAAGCGTAACTTTGCATCAATTATTGCTGTCCGGTAAAAGTTTTTCTGATGATAAAAATAAGGCTGAAATCCTATAAGAGGGTTTCAGCCTTATTTTTTTGCCGTGTAAAACTATTACCGGACAGCAATAAAAGAAAGTCTTAAGGTTTAACTAATGAGCGGAGCATCAGCATAGGGATTATCCCACCGAACACCAAGAGCAGCATCATATCCATCAAGATCTAATATACAGAGTTCGCGCTGTGTGCCAGGGTCTAACACAATCATTTCCACCCACCCTGCAGCAACCAAAGTATTATATTGACGATGACTCACTCCGATGCGATAAGGCTGAAGTTGTCGCAACACATGACGAGAAAGAAAAGCACGATGATGCTGCAAACTATCAATGAGCGGTAACAATGATTCATCCTTCAAGATAATTTCTACCTGGTCTTGCTCATCAATGATTTTGAAATCCTTGCTAGCA
This sequence comes from Alloprevotella sp., assembly GCA_015259235.1. GTDB lineage: Bacteria > Bacteroidota > Bacteroidia > Bacteroidales > Bacteroidaceae > Alloprevotella. The sequence continues at coordinate 487 of JABZGM010000126.1, forward strand.
CTTTCAAAATCGAACTGCCAACTTTCTGCATGATCTGCTCGCCAAAGTCTAGCAGCAATGCCATGTGCATCAAAAGTTTTGATACGTTTGAAGAAACGCTCATAGTATTGTTGAATATAATCCAAGTGGCTCTCACTATAAGTTGCACCCGCGGCTTGGATTAAATCTTGGGTGGCATAAACCGCCTCTTTGCGATCGCCTTGTAGTTGACCACCTTCTATAAGATCTACTACAAAAACTTCTCCGCGCTCTGGTAGACTAGTTCTGTAGAGCCAATCAATACGCCTCGTTTGGGTTATTTCTGATTACGCATATTTCTTATATAGACAGTTCACTTTAATATACTTATTATACATGGTTATAGCCGTAGATTTTGATGGCACAATTGTTGAGCATCGATATCCTGAAATAGGAAAAGAAATTCCCTTTGCTACAGCAACTCTGCGACAATTAATTGCAGATGGTCATGAACTCATTCTTTGGACAGTGCGTGAAGGAGATTTACTTCGCGATGCGGTGGAGTATTGCCGCAAACGTGGGGTTGTTTTCTTTGCGGTCAATCGTGATTTCGAGGAAGAAGATGGCACAAACAGCGATTTCTCTCGTAAAATCCGAGCTGATCTTTTCATCGACGACAGAAATGTAGGTGGCTTGCCCTCATGGAGCACGATTTATGCTTTGATTAACAATGGCAAAACCTTGGAGCAGCATCTTATTGCCCAAGGTACTCTTCCCAAGCCCAAACGCTGGTGGTGGCCCTTTTAGGCTTCGTACACACATGAATCCTATCTGATTCCTACTTCCTGCCGTTCGTTCTTTTTCCGTTTTGTGGAGAGTGGGAATATTATTTTCTCCCTTTTTAGCCTTGTTCTACACACTCTACTTGGAAAATCATTCCTAAAGCAGCAAAAAAACACGTTTATCCTTTGTTTGTCGTGTGCTTTGCTGTATTTTTGCTGTGTCTAAGCAATACCTTTTACAAATTAACATGGACTCAAAACCACGAAATATCTTTCAGCGAATCTTCTCTCCTTTCATTTGGTTAGGAAAGAAGTGCGCGCAGTTCGGACGTTGGTATCGTTCGCTCTATAAGAATGCACCTTGGTGGAAGAAAGTCGGAGTAGGGTTCTCCTCTTTCGTCTTCTTTATTATCTTCTACTGCTTTGCAGTACAATTCAATTTGTTTTGGCTTTTTGGTAAGTCGCCTTCGCTCGACACCATCATGAATCCCAAAACAGCTGCAGCTTCCGAGATTTATAGTGCAGATGGTAAGTTGTTGGGTAAATTCTTTAGCGAGAATCGCACGCCAGTGGCTTATGATTCTATCGCTCCTAACTTCTTCGATGCATTGATTTCCACAGAAGACGAGCGTTTCTATAGCCACCATGGAGTAGACTTCATGGGGCTCGGTGCTGCCGTTAAAGATGCCGCAACTGGACACGCACGTGGGGCTTCTACTATTACACAGCAGTTGGTGAAGAATATGTTCCGTGTGCGTACGGAATATTCTACTGGATTGTTAGGTTATATTCCAGGTATCAAAATGCTCATTATGAAGAGCAAAGAGATGATCATCGCAACGGAATTGGAATGGTTCTGTAGCAAACAAGAAATTCTTACCATGTATGCCAATACTGTAGACTTTGGCTCTAACGCGTATGGTATTAAGACGGCTGCGAAGACCTACTTCAACACTACCCCCGCTGAGTTAAAGACTGAACAATCAGCTGTGCTTGTGGGATTGCTCAAGGCTACATCCGCTTATAATCCCAAAACGAATCCCAAGAATTCCCTTTCTCGTCGCAATGTTGTTCTGGAGAACATGTATAATCATGGAAAGTTGTCTGCGGCAGAATTGAGTGACTTGAGAGATAAGCCTATTGAACTCAATTTTAGTGTGGAAACAGCATACGACGGTCAAGCTCTTTATTTCCGACAAGCTGTAGCCGATGAAATCAAAAATCTAGACTTGGGATTAGATCCATACAAGGATGGATTGAAAATCTTCACTACTGTCGACAGCCGCATGCAGAAATATGCCGAGCAAGCTATGCTTGAGCAAATGAAAGTGGTGCAACGCAACTTTGATGCACACTGGGGCAAGCAAGATCCTTGGGTGAATGAAAAGAATCAGCCGATTCCTGGTTTCTTGCAAGAAAAGCTCAAGCAAACTGATGCTTACAAAATGCTTAGTGTTCGTTATCCTGATGATCCTCAAAAGGTGATGGAGATTCTCAACACTCCACATAAAGTGAAGCTCTTCAGTTATGCAGGACAAAATCTCAAGATAGAGCGTGAGATGTCTTCTGTAGACTCTTTGCGCTATATGTTGCATTTCATGCATGCAGGTTTTGTTGCCATGGAACCTCAAACAGGCGAGGTGAAAGCCTATGTAGGTGATGTTGATTTCAACACTTGGCAGCATGACAACGTAAGAGCTACCCACCAACCAGGTTCTACCTTCAAACTCTTTGTTTACGCCACTGCAATGAAACAAGGATGGCTGCCTTCCGATGCTCGTCTCAAGGATGATTACATCCAAATGAATGTTGTGGACGAGAATGGTAAGCCTAGCGTGTGGCGTCCCCACAATGCAAATGGTAGATTCTCTGGAGCTAACATTCCTCTTCGAGCTGCTTTTGCTCAGAGTATCAATACTATTGCTGTAAAACTTGGTCAAGAAGTCGGAATTCCTAACGTAATCAAGACAGCGCAAGATATGGGTATCAAGAGCAAGCTCAATGATGCTCCCTCATTGCCCCTTGGGGCTAGCGATGTTCATCTCATGGAACTTGTGGGTGCCTATGCTAGTGTTGCCAATTATGGTGAATATGTGAAGCCTACCATGATTACTCGTATTGTAGACCGCGAGGGTAAAGTTGTGTATGAGGCACGCAAAGAAGTACGCACTGTGCTCTCTGACAAAGAGGCCTTCTACATGCAGACGCTCCTTGGAGCAGGTATGACAGATGCTGGTGGAACGTCTCAAGCCTTAGCAAGTCAAAACTACATCGGACAATGGTTCTGGAACAGACGCATTGATGCAGGTGGTAAGACTGGTACTTCTAATTCACATGCCGATGCCTGGTTTGTGGGCGTGACCCCTAACCTCGTTGGTGGTGCATGGGTAGGTGGTGAATACCGACAGATTCACTTCCGTTCTGGAGCCCTGGGGCAAGGGTCTAAGACAGCACTCCCCATATTCGGTCTGTTCATGAAGAAAGTGCTGTCTGATGCGTCACTTGCTCCGAAGTACTTAGCACGCTATCGTATCCCTGAAGGGGTGAATCCTGCTGATTTAGAAGGTCGCTTTGTATATCAGAGTGCCGATACAACACGGCATGATAGTAGTTCTGTTGATTTATCAGAAGGTATCGGAGAGGCACCCCGCGAGGAACACGGTGATAATACTCCTCCTCCCCCCGCAGCTGCTCCTCATGAACCTACCGTCCCGAAGGAACCTGTAAATAATACCCCGAATGGTACTGCTGAACTCGTCAAGGATCAGGGTCCAAAAACAGGGATGAACAAGAATAGTGCAACAATAAAGACTGATCGCACTCAACCTTCTGGCGAGAAGAAGCCCAAGAAGAAAGCAAGTGGCGATGATCTTTTCAACTAATTGAAAAAAGACCTTTTCAATACATTTTTGCATGGCATAATCAGATAAGGTCTCGAGTTTTTCTTCACTTATCGTTCCCTTCCTCTGTATGCAAGAGGAAGGGAATGTAGTTTTTACCTTAAAGTTATATGGCAACAACGATGAAATTTCCTGTTTATCACGATTCGTCCATCATGGCACACGTTGCAGCAGATGGTCGCATACAAAGTTTGAATGAACATGCAGCAGGAGTAGCTAAACGTTGTGCAAAATTTCTCATTGGTGTCGGCCATCCAGTACTTGCACCACTTGGAGAACTTTTAGGTCTGCTGCATGATTTAGGCAAAACACAACCAGCTTTTCAAAACTATCTCCGAAAGGTTGCTATAGAGAAAACGATAGCCCCCAAAGCTCCACATAGTATGGTAGGTGCTGCGTATGCAGGATATGATAAGTTAACCCAAAACTTTCCTGCTATCTTTGGGATTCTTTCGTATGTGATTAGTGGTCACCATAGAGGGTTGTACGATTATGATCAATTAGATGACAATCTTCGCAGTCAAGAGTTGGGAAAGAGGACTATGGATTGTGCGGAAGACTTCAAAATTGGTTTTGGTATTTTGATGGATTTTCTTCAGCTACATGGGAAAACTATTGAGGAATATCTACAAGATATTACGAGCCATAGTAATGCACAAGCTATGGTTCGACTATGCTTTTCTTGTTTGATTGATGCAGATTTCTTAGATACGGAGGAGTTTATGGATGCTGCACGTCAAGAGATGCGACAGCAAATTACTGCGGCATACGAGTGTATGGCTGTACTGCAGAAAAAGTTGCAAGATTATACAGGAAGCTTTAGAGCGAATACTCCAGTTAATATGGCGCGCGCGCAGTTTCTTTCTACTTGTCGGCAGCATGGAAGCCAATGTGAATTGGGATATTATTCCCTTTTTCTTCCTACTGGTGGTGGAAAAACTCTCTCTTCTATGGCGTGGGCTCTGGAGACTGCTTTGCATCATGGACTGCAGCGTATCATTTATGTCATTCCTTATACTTCTATCATAACGCAAACCGCGCAGGTGTTTAAACAAATCTTTGGAGAGCACAATGTTCTAGAACATCATTCTGAATTTCAGGAATCAGTTTCTTCTGTGCGAGAGACAAATACGTTGACGTCTTCTTCCACTGACGATGAGGCGTATAGTCCTTATCGACTCATTTGTGAGAATTGGGATGCGCCGATTATCGTCACCACCAATGTGCGATTCTTTGAAAGTGCTTTCTCTCATAAGGTTTCTGCCACGCGCAAAATGCATAATGTGGCGCGTTCTGTTGTTGTTTTTGATGAAGTGCAGCAATTTCCTAATGCCTTTCTCAATCCAATGTTGCATGGTCTAGATAATCTTCGTGAAGTCTTTCAATGCCAGTGTTTGTTTTGTTCGGCAACTTTGCCTTCTTTCGATCGGAATCACAACAGTCCCTTCAAGCATGTGAAAGATTTTTATGCGCTCCAACATAGGCTATCCCCGATAGTGGATATAACTGCTGAAATGGTAGCTCCTTTCGAGAGAGTACATTATCATCTAAAACCTATATCATTGACCTATGCAGAACTAGCTATGCGTTTAAAGCAGCACACTTCAGGCTTGTGTGTTGTGAATACTCGAAAAGAGGCTGCAGTGTTGTATCTAGAATTGCTGGAGCAAGGATGCCCTCCAGAACAGCTATTGCATCTGTCTCGCAATATGTGTTCATCGCATTTGAAGACTGCAATCACAGCTATTCGAGAACGAATGGCGCAAGATATTCCCACCTTAGTCGTGAGTACGCCACTCATTGAGGCTGGGGTAGATTTGGATTTTCCTGTAGTATATCGAACTAAGACAGGGTTAGATGGAATCATTCAAGCTGGAGGTCGATGCAACAGAGAGGGTAAACGTGCAGAACGCGGAGAAGTTTTTGTAGTAGATCTTATAGAAGGTGGTCAACTACAAGGCGAT
>JABZGM010000127.1 GCA_015259235.1 Alloprevotella sp.
GGGCACCACCACCACTTTCACGCGGCTGTTGGGCGTTGAGATGATTTCTTCCTCACCGAAGTTGGCTTTGTTCTTGTCGTAGTCCACTTCGATGCCGAGGAATTCGAGGTCTTTGAGGGCATTGTAGCGCACATCCCATTGGTGCTCGCCTACTCCTGCGGTGAAGACGATGGTGTCCACACCACCCATGGCAGCAGCATAAGCACCGATGTATTTCTTGATGCGATAGTTGTACATGTCGAGTGCCAACTTGGCGCGCTCGTTGCCTTCCTTCACGCCGTTTTCCACGTCGCGCATGTCGCTTCCCAAACCAGAGATGCCGAGAAGACCCGACTTCTTGTTGAGCAAATCTTGCATTTCATCGGGGGTCTTGCCTTCTTTCTTCATGATGGCGAGCACCACAGAAGCATCGAGGTCGCCTGTGCGTGTACCCATCATGAGGCCTTCGAGAGGAGTGAGTCCCATGGAGGTGTCGATGCACTTGCCGTGGTCTACTGCCGAAACAGAAGCTCCGTTGCCGATGTGGCAGGTGATGATTTTCTGATTTTCAGGTTGAGTGCCCAACACTTCGCACACACGTTGGGTGACGAAGCGGTGGCTCGTGCCGTGTGCGCCCCAACGACGGATGTTCATTTCCTCGTAGTAGTGGTAAGGCACGGCATACATATAGGCATGGGCTGGCATGGTTTGGTGGAAAGAGGTGTCAAAGACAAAGACGTTGGGCATGTGTTCCACCACAGCTTTCACCGCGTTGTAGCCTTTGAGGGCAGGTGGGTTGTGGAGAGGCGCAAGGTCCATGTAGGTTTTCCACTCTTCGAGCATTTCGTCAGTGACGAGACGGCTTTCTGCGAAGCGTCCGCCTGCGACGATGCGGTGACCAGCGGCTGCGATTTCGTCCAAACTCTTGATGGCGCCATATTGGGGGTGCATCAAGGTGTCGAACATCATTTTGATGCCTTCTGTGTGTGAGGGGCAGTCGAAGTCGAGTTGGATTTTCTCACCGTTGTGGTCGGTGGTCTTGAGGAAAGCTCCTTGTTGTCCCACACGCTCAATGCCGCCAGCAGCGAGCACTTCGCGAGTGTCCATTTCATAGAGCTTATATTTGATAGAACTGCTTCCGCAGTTGATGACGAGAATCTTCATTGTTCTAGGCGATAGGGGTGAGGGGGCTGTTTTTTCTAGAGGGTCTAGAGGTACTAGTGATTCTAGAGCTTCTAGAGCCCCTTAATTTTGCTTAGCAGCAATAGCTTGGTTAGCGGTGATGGCGACCATCTTGTAAATATCATCCACGGAGCAACCGCGAGAGAGGTCGTTCACGGGGCGAGCAATACCTTGGAGGATTGGTCCGATGGCTTCGGCATGACCGAGACGTTCCACGAGTTTGTAACCAATGTTGCCCACTTCCAAACGAGGCACCACCAATACGTTCGCCTGACCAGCCACAGGGCTACCTGCCGCCTTCAAGTGAGCCACAGAAGGCACGAGGGCAGCGTCCGCTTGGAGTTCGCCATCAATGTCGAGATCGGGGCGGAGTTCCTTGGCGCGTTCAAAAGCCGTGCGCACCTTGTCCACATCTTCGTGCTTCGCAGAACCATAGGTGGAGAAAGAAAGCATAGCCACCTTGGGTTCGATGCAAGCCACCGCACGCGCAGTGTCGGCAGAGCAAATGGCAATCTGTGCCAACTGCTCAGCATCGGGCACTGGCGTCACTGCCACGTCGCCCATCACGATGACACCATTCGTGCCATATTCGTGCGCTTGCGTGAGGAGCAACATCGCACCACTCACCACAGAGATGCCAGGAGCCGTCTTGATGATTTGGAGCGCAGGACGAAGCACATCGCCCGTCGTGTTGCGCGCACCAGCCAACTGTCCGTCAGCATCGCCAGCTTTGATGATCAAGCAACCGAGGTAGAGGGGATTTTCCACGATGGAGCGTGCCGTGTCGATGGTCACACCCTTCTTCGCACGGAGTTGTGCCAAGAGTTGTGCATATTCCTCCTTCTTGTCGTGCGACAGCGGATTGATGATGGTGGCTTTCTCGATGTGCGAAAGACCATTCTTTTGAGCGAGAGCCTTGATTTCGGCAGGGTCGCCAATGAGGATAAGGTCAGCCACCTCGTCAGCGAGGATGCGGTCGGCTGCTTTGAGTGTGCGTTCTTCCGTTCCTTCGGGGAGAACGATGCGTTGCTTGTTGGCTTTTGCGCGAGCAACGAGCTGTTCGATAAGTGCCATTATTAAGATTTAGATTATGAAGCGTTGTTTGGGGGCTTATCCGCTTGTTCTTCCCCTTGGTGGAGGGGCTTCAGCGAGGTATAGCCAGAATGCGGCACCGCCCTTGCCATCATTTCGTGGGCGATATGCTGCAAATTTACGAAAAAAAGCGGATAACCCACACGATAAGCCCCCTATTTTCTATCTTTATTTAGCAAATAGGGGGCATTTGTGCCTTTCGGGCTATTTTCTTTTGGGCAAAGTCACCTTAAATTCGGGCACACTGGGCGCGGTGTGCTCTTTGTAGATGATGTCTACCATCTGTTTCACCACATCGGGGTGTTGCGCTGCCACATCGTGGTCTTCGTGGAGGTCCTTGCTCAAGTCGTAGAGACGGCAGTTGCCACGCTCCACCACCAGTTTCCAGTCGCCCATGCGCACGCCCATCATGTCGGTTTCGTGAAATTCCCAATAGAGATGATCGTGCTTCTGCTGCTGGTCGTTCTTGCCCACGAGGGTGTTGTAGAACGAGAGTCCGTCGTAGAGATCCTTGTCGTTGCGCTGATAGGCTTTGGGGAAATCCTTGATGCCTGCCACATCGCAGAAGGTGGGCAACACGTCGTAGAACGCCAGTTGGTGGTCGTTCACTTCGCCGGCTGCCACCTTGCCGGGCCAGCGCACGATGAAGGGGATGCGGATGCCCCCCTCGTGGGTGGAGCGTTTCAATCCCTTGAGCAGCCCATCGCGGTTGAAGAAGGTAGGATCGGCACCGCCCTCTTCGTGAGGACCATTGTCGGAGGTGAAGATCACGATGGTGTTTTCGTCCATGCCCTTCGCTTTGAGTTTCGCGATGATTTCGCCCACCATGAAGTCCAAGCGCGTGATCATAGCAGCAAACTGAGCGTGTGCCTGTTCGGTGCCGTGATAGCGGTTGCCCACTTGGCTGCGGAAGATGTGCTCTTGGCAGAAGTGGTTTTGATACGCCTGCAACAGACTGTCGTTAGGCTGTTGCAATTCGGCGTGGGGCAGGGTATAGGTGAAGATGCCCAAGAAGGGTTGATCTTTGGTCTGTTTGTCGAGCCAAGCCATCGCCTTTTGGTGGATGAGGTCGGCAGAATACTGCGGACGTTTCAAATAGTCTTCGCTGCCGGGCATACCATATTTGATGTTCTCCTCGAGCGTCACGCGGTGGGTCTTTTTGTCGCCACGCGAACGGCTAAATTCGTTCAAGAAGTTGGGATAATAGGCATGGGCTTCAAACTGGCAAATGTAGCCATAATATTCGTCGATGCCGCGCTTGTCGGGCGTAGAAGCGGAGTTTTCGTAGCCGCCAGCCCATTTGCCAAACATCCCCGTGGTGTAGCCGTTCTCCTTGAGGATTTCGGGCAAAATTTTGTGGTTCACATCATAGGGTTCTTGTCCTGCCCAGCCCTCTGCAAAGTCAGTGTTTTTGCCATAAAGGTTAGGCACATCCTTTCCGCGCCAGTATTCCTTGTTGCCGCGCACGTGGGTGTGTCCGCTGTGCTGTCCTGTCATGAGCGTAGCACGCGAAGGAGCCGACACCGGACTTCCGGCATAAGCCTGTGTGAAGCGCATGCCTTCGGATGCCATGCGGTCGAGATTGGGGGTGGCGATGTACTTCTGACCATAGCAAGCCAAGTCGCCATAGCCCATGTCGTCGCACATGATGTAGATGATGTTGGGACGTTGTTGCGCATGACCAGTCATGGCTGCCAAAGCACCAAGTCCGAGGAGGGTATATGCTTTTTTCATAATGAGAATGCAGAGTGTTGGATGCCTGCTCACGAGCCGCGTGCCCTTCTTGATACTGACACCTGAGTGCTGCTCTGTCTTGCAGGAAGTTTCCCTCTGTCGATGGGGGAGAAGAGGGGGATAATCCTAATTGTTTGTTGGGACAATCCCTATATTTCGTTAGGGTTGCACCACCTTTTTGCCGCCCACGATGTACAAACCAGGAGTGGTGGGGGAGGTGAGTCTGCCAGAGAGGTCGTAGGTCTGCGCATCGGTGCGATCCACCGTGGGACGCTGCACTCCAGTGGGGGCTACCACATTGAGGAAACCATCGAAGATGACGCCCACCACTTCGTCGTCTGCGCCTGTGAGACCATTGGACGTGAGGCGAATGCGGAAGCGCGTGTTGCCCTTGAGAGCCGTCTCAGGCACGGTGAATTCAGTGCTCGTGATGCGCTGCAAGGTGAGGGGCTGTTGCAATTCAAAGATACCATCGTGGTTCCAATCGAAATAGAGATAAGCCTTGGCATCTTTGGGCGGATTGGCACTGACCTTGAAATTCAATTTTGCCGTTTCTCCCTGTGGCAAATCTGCCGTTTGGCGAGAGAATACCACATGGAGTTCGTGGTCGTTTTTGGCTTTTGCATCGGGATATTTGATGCTTGCCAACACTTTCGCTCCTTCTTATGCTTCATCCTTCACACTGAGGTTGAGCGAGCTCCACCAGTAGTTGTCGGTGGTGGTGCAGGGATAATCATAAATCTGCAAACGACGCATAAGGGGAGTGCGCTGCGCCATGAAGCGGAAACGCGTTTCGCCACCGAGTTTCACACGTTGGTGCGCTGCATTTTCCCAACCGTAGAAGCCCGTGAGTTCGTCTTCCACGATGCTCCAGGCTTCGCTCTCGTTGAGCGCCTTGTGGGTGGTGCCGTGGTGGAGCTTGTAGCCCCCTTTAGAGTTGCCCTGTCCCTCCATGTAGAAGGATGTTTCGCCCTCTGCCGCTTCGGGAGTGGTCCACGAGAAATCGCCATCGCCATTCACTTGCAACCATCTGCCGCTCTCGTCCACCAGCGCATACAAGCGGTCTTTGCCCGTGAGGAAGGGGCGCACCTCATAACTGTCGGTCGTTGCCACGGGCCACCAGTAGGAGTTGGCGTTGTTGTTGCCTGCCTGAAAAGCCACCACGAGGTGGGTGCCGCCTTTGCGGTTGAGTCCCATGGGCGTTTTGGAGCGATCGTTATAGTTGGGCACGTCGGTCGAAGAGAGCGTCCAAGCACCGGCGGTTCTGGCTTTGGGGTTGGGAGCCACGAAATAAGCCACGGGCATATTGGAAGTTGTAATCGCTGTTTTTCCAGCCTCTCCGGTGGCAATGGTAGAGGCGAGATAGCGGTGAGTGGCAGTATTTTGCACATAATACACGTCTTGTTGTCCCTCCACAGGGATAAACTTCCAGAATTGTCGGCGTGCGTTGTCTTTCGTGGCGACAGTCAAACTGTGTTCGTCGGTCTCGGTGATAAAGACTTGCGCATCGGGTGCCGACTGGATGCGATAAACCAGTTCTGCGGATAGCGGACCGCTGGTGGCTTTTTGTGCTTGAGCGGTCACCGCAGTGGCAAAACACGCGATGGCGCTCATGGCGAAATAGACGTATTGGTGCATGGTGTGTGAAAGAAAGTTGTGCCATCGTGGTTGCCCTTGGAGGTGGCTTCTCCCACGTTGGCGTGATGTTCGGATGAAAACAATGGGCTGCTCTTTAGCTTGCTTTAATGCTTGCAGACCTGCTTATCTCATTGCAAACTAGCTTATATGCTTGTAGTATTTTTATATGCTTGTAGATTTGCTTATCTCCTTGCGGATTTGCTTCTAGACTTACCTCTATTATTGCATACCTGTTCATATTCTTGCAATGATGATAGTATCTCTCATTTTGCTGCAAGGTGTGGAAATAAAACATAAATCCTTGGAAATCTTGCCTATTTCCTTGTATTTTAGAGCAACGAGAGCTTTTGTATAGCAGCTGCAACAAGAAAGCCCCATTTGTAGTGCACAAAATTACAATAGATTATGCATTTGACCAAGTTTTTAAGCCGAAAATGCTAAGTCTGCATGAGAATATTAC
>JABZGM010000128.1 GCA_015259235.1 Alloprevotella sp.
CCCTTAACAATAACAGGGAGAGGGATGGACACATGGTGGTTGCCCCAAGTTGTGATATGCCACTCATAAGAGTCTGCTAGGTGTTCTAGGACAAACTCCGATACATTGATTTCGCCTTTATGTTCTTCAGATGACGCAAAGGCTGTTTTAGGCAGAAAAAGCCCAAATGCGAGTAATAAGAAGAGCCATAAGTTGTATTTAATGCGATGTGTCATGAGTCGAATCTATTTTGTACTCAATTTTGTACGATGCCAAGCAGAAAAAGCTAATGTCAGAATATAAAACGCTGCCAAGTTGATGAAGATTAGCGCGAAGTCAAAGCTATCATTCCGCTTGCATATAAAAAGAATCACAATCGTTAGTATCATGCGCAGCAGAGAAAACCCGAGATTCACTCCAATGAAATAAGAGGAATCTTTGTCTTTCAGCGCGTTTGTTATGGACATCTCTAGCAAAGTAAAGGAGTAATATACCACAGAAGTCAGTGTTATTGAACGGGCAATCTCAAAGTTTGAGACATTCATTGTCCATAGTTCAATAAAAAAAAGAATGACTCCGAATATAACCTGCGCCAGTGCTAATAAACATCCGAAACGAAGAATTCTAATCATAGACTATTGTCAACTTCTACGCACAGAGTCACCTCATTATCTTTAACCTCTATAAATCCACCAACGATGTGAAGTTCAAAAGGATCGTTTCCACGGCATATTATTGTGCCTGTGGTTAGAGAAGAGATGAGAGGAGCGTGGTTGCGAAGTATTTCAAACTGTCCTTTTTCTCCTGGTACAATCAGTGCATCAACGTATGCACTAAAAAGTGTACGTTCTGGAGAAATCACAACAGCGTGAAGTTCGTTAGACTGTGCCATATTACTTAAGATTTAGCTTGAGAAAGCAAGCGTTCTCCCTTTTCAATAGCATCGTCGATTGTACCAACATTCAGGAAGGCCTGTTCGGGCAAGTGGTCTACTTCTCCATCAAGAATCATATTGAAACCACGGATAACCTCATCGATAGGTACCATAACACCCTTCACACCAGTGAACTTTTCTGCAACTGTAAATGGCTGAGAAAGGAAGCGTTGTACACGACGAGCACGATTCACTGTCTGACGGTCTTCATCAGAAAGTTCGTCCATACCTAAGATGGCAATGATATCTTGGAGTTCTTTGTACTTCTGAAGAATTTGCTTTACACGTTGTGCACAATCATAGTGTGCTTGCCCAATAACATTAGGATCAAGAATACGAGACGTAGAGTCGAGAGGGTCCACTGCTGGATAAATACCTAATTCCGTAATCTTACGAGAAAGTACTGTCGTTGCATCCAAGTGCGTGAAAGTTGTAGCAGGAGCGGGGTCCGTCAAGTCGTCCGCAGGCACATATACAGCTTGAATAGAAGTGATAGATCCATTTTTTGTAGAAGTAATGCGCTCTTGCATAGCACCCATTTCAGATGCGAGGGTAGGTTGGTAACCTACAGCAGAAGGCATACGACCAAGAAGGGCAGACACCTCAGAACCAGCTTGAGTAAAGCGGAATATATTATCGATAAAGAAAAGAATATCAGTTGCTTTACCACTTTCTGCTCCACTATCTCTAAAAGATTCTGCGATGGAAAGACCAGAAAGTGCAACAGAGGCACGAGCACCTGGAGGTTCGTTCATCTGACCATACACCAAGGTTGCCTGGCTCTTAGACACTTCGTTGTAGTCTACTTTTGAAAGGTCCCATTCACCACGTTCCATGGCTTCAGTAAATGCTTCACCATATTTTACAACGCCTGATTCTATCATTTCGCGCAGCAAGTCATTACCTTCGCGAGTACGTTCACCGACACCAGCAAAAACTGAGAAACCATCATGGCCTTTAGCAATATTGTTAATCAGCTCCATGATAAGCACTGTCTTTCCCACACCAGCACCACCAAATAGACCAATCTTACCGCCTTTCATATAAGGTTCGAGCAAGTCAATCACTTTAATACCCGTGTAGAGTACTTCACGACTTGTCTTGAGATCTTCAAACTTGGGAGCCTCGCGGTGAATAGGGTAGGCGCTTTCTGGAGTCTTGTCTACTCGATTCAAACCATCAATGGTTTCACCGATAACATTCAGCATACGTCCCTTAACTTGATTGCCGATAGGCATTGAGATAGGCATACCTGTTTGACGAACTTCCAATCCACGTGCCAAGCCGTCCGTATTGTCCATGGCGACTGTACGCACGGTATCCTCACCAATGTGCTGTTGCACTTCAATGACTATTGTGCGACCATCAGGGTGTGTAACTTCCAATGCATCGTGAATCTTGGGCAGCACTTCTGCTGCATTCTTTTCATCCGTGGGGAAGTAAACGTCGACTACTGGGCCGATGATTTGAGAGATATATCCAATATAAGTGCTCATATCCGTGAATATCTTTATTAAATGCTCAGTTCGTTGAGAACTTTAATTAGTTGAGGATCCATGTTTTTGCGCTTTTGTACCGCTTCGATGAAGGGGACATAAACGATTTCGTGGTTGCGTATACCCACCATAACATTGCGTTGACCTTGCACAAGGGCATTGATAGCGCCGACACCTACGCGTGAGGCTAAAACGCGGTCACGGGCAGAGGGTCTTCCCCCACGTTGCAAGTGTCCTAATATAGACACACGAACATCAAATTCGGGGTATTCTTTATTTACACGATCTGCATAATAAAGTGCACCGCATTTGGGGCTTTCACTAACAATGACGATGCAGCTCTTTTTAGATTTACGGATACCACGTTCCATAAATTCAATGAGCTGGTCAGCTCCAGTGCTGTCTTCGGGAATAATTGCAGCTTCAGCACCAGCTGCAATAGCAGAGTTTTGTGCAAGAAATCCAGCATCACGTCCCATCACTTCGATGAAGAAGATGCGTTCGTGTGAGTTTGCCGTATCACGAATCTTGTCTACGCAGTCCATTATCGTGTTGAGCGTAGTGTCGTATCCTATCGTGTTATCAGTGCCATATAGGTCGTTATCAATTGTCCCAGGCAAACCTATGCAAGGGAAATCATATTCTTCGGCTAAAAGCATGGCGCCAGTAAGCGACCCATTACCACCGATTACGATAAGTGCATCGATTCCCTCTTTAATAAGCGTGTCATAAGCACGTTTACGTCCTTCGGGGGTACGAAATTCTGCTGCGCGTGCTGTGCGGAGTATTGTACCACCTGTTTGAATGATACCAGAAACGTCTTCGGTAGTGAATGTTTTTACTTCACCTTTCATCAGACCTTCATAGCCACGATAGATTGCTTTTACTTTAAATCCATTGCAAATAGCACTTCTCGTGACCGCGCGGATTGCTGCATTCATGCCAGGGGCATCACCTCCAGAGGTCAACACACCGATGCATCTAATTTTAGCCATATATAGAGGGTATAATATAAACAAGTTTGTTTTGAGCGGCAAACGGGGCTCGAACCCGCGACCCTGGGCTTGGGAAGCCCATGCTCTACCAACTGAGCTACTGCCGCATCCTTTTTATTACTTTGTAATTGCGAATTTACTCTTTTCTCTGAGAAGAAAAAAGTATACAGGTGTTTTTTTGCCTCTTTAGTGCTAAAAAAATGAATATACAATGTTGTAATTGATAGATTGTGAAGTTGAAGAGTGCTTCTATCGCTTCATTTGCTTTATTCGAGTCTCTAGTTTACTATTGGAAGACGATGAAACTCCTGACTAACTATTGGTGATTATATTGTATAATTCCTCCGAAGAATTCGCATAATAGTCTGATTTCAAAAGATGTAAGTCAGATTTATCACGAAATCCCCAAGTAACAAGTACACATCGCACCCCTGCAGCTTGTGCTGTTTCGTAGTCCACTTCGCTATCCCCTATATATAATGTGGTTTCAGGCTGTGCACCGAGTGCTTGGATGGCATATAATACACTGTCTGGTGCTGGCTTTCTCCTTACATTAGTTTTTTCGCCAACTGCAATATCCATGTAATGAGCGAAAAACTGTGAGTTGAGTTGCTGCACAGCTGCATCCACTTTATTACTGATAATCGCCATTTTAATAGATTTCTCCTTTAGTCTTTCAAGAAGTAGAATTATACCCGAATAGGGAGCGGTATAGTCTAATCCATGTTTCAAATAGTGGGTTTTAAAACTTAGGAAAACCTTATCTAACACTTCTGTAGAGGTATTGAGGGGAACGGACTTTTCGATTAGATTGCGGATGCCATTTCCCAGAAATGCGCGAATTTCTTGAATGGTTCTTTCGGGCAACTTGTGGGTCCTTAGCGCAAAGTTTACGCTATTGGACAAGTCAGTCAATGTATCTAATAATGTACCATCAAGATCAAAAAGAACAGTGCGAACCATAGGGAGAAATATAGGACATAAGAGATTTGTATCTCAGAAATAATCTAGTAGTAAGTTTACAGGGTTTCTCGATAGTTACTACTAATAAGGAGAGACTATATGCTATGTAATAATGCAGTACGTAGTCCCGCTATACTATTGGGGAAGGTTAAGCCAAAGCGTTCCAATTTAGCAAGCGAAATACTAAGACTTCTATGTGGGTCCTCTGAGGGTTGCACTAAATCATGCGGTTCCATCTCAATAAATCCTGTAGTCATTAAGAATTGCGCTGCTGCGCGATAAGTATCAAAAGTTGAAACGTCATTGGTGGCCCCAAAGTTATAGACACCACCAGGCAAACCTATTGTTCCCTCTATTCTACGTACCACTTCCCAAACGTGAGTGATTCCACGTGTTTCTTGCGTAGAAACATATAGAGGCTGTCGTTGCTCTGCCGCTTTCATCAGGCGCACAAGGATTCCCTGGTTCTGACGAAGAGGCGATGCTGGAATGTCATACATCCATGTGAAGCGAAGAGCAACAGCATTGGGCAGAAGGGAGAGCATAGCTGTCTCTGCAGCCAGTTTGTGTTGTCCATAAACTCCTACTGGTGACAGCTCTAATGTTTCGACAAAAGGTTCCTCTTCAAGCAGCCCACTGTACACTTGATCAGAACTAGCAAATATCATTTTGGCTCCTACAGCAGCTGCTGCCCGTGCCACATTGATGGTACCTTCTAGGTTGACAATTTTGCTATCTTCTGGGTTCTGTTGACAGTATCCAGGGTCAGAGAGTGCTGCCAAGTGGATAATTGCTTTGGGGAGATGATCCATTACGACAGAATATACAGCGTCTATATCTGTGATATCCAAATCTTTGCTACTCAAAGCTATTACTTGGTGGGACATTCCTAAGAATCGTGCAACTCGGCAACCAACGAAGCCATTGGCACCTGTGATGAGAATCTTCATTTTCTAAATGATTACTGATTGGGAAATGAAGTGTTAATCTTCGATGGTTACTTGAATTTTCAGATCTTGTACGGGGCGATCAGCCATGCCAGTGTCGACACTTTGCAGCTTTTCCACTACATCAAGCCCTTGTGTCACTTCTCCAAATACGGTGTACTGACCATCAAGGAAGGGAGTACCACCAATTTCTTCATATACTTGGTACATTTCTTCATTAAATAGTGGAGCTTTAGTTTTCAATTCCTGTTGAGCTTGTTGTACCAATCGTTCTTGCAAGGTTGCCAACCCCTCGCGGTCACGACTACGTCGCAAGTTCATAATTTCGTCTTTGTGGGAAGCGGCTAAAGCATTAAACTTTTGTTGCTCCATCTGTTGGAGCATTTGCTTCTCCAGTTGTTTCAACTTTGACTTATTATAGGTTTGTCCCCAAACGATATAAAATTGACTTCCACTAGATTCTCGGTTGGGGTTCATTTCATCTCCCATACGCGCTGCTGCTATTGCACCACGCTTGTGATACAAGCCTGTAACAATTTCGGCTGGCAAGGTATAGCCAGGGCCACCTGTGCCAAGCATTTGTTCTGGTGCTGCTTCTCTACTATCAGGATCTCCACCTTGAATCATAAAATTCTCTATGACGCGGTGAAACAGAGTGCCATTATAAAAGCCCTCCTGTGCCAATTTCAGAAAATTATCACGGTGAATAGGCGTTTCATCATAGAGACGCACTTTAATATCA
>JABZGM010000129.1 GCA_015259235.1 Alloprevotella sp.
GTATAGACTGAGCTAAAGACATACAAATGGACTGACTCATTGACCAACTGACTCATTGACTAACTGACCAACTGACTAATTGACTCATTGACTCATTGACTAATTGACTAACTGACTAATTGACTTAAGTCTATGAGTCTATATAGAGAAAAGTCAAAGCATTACGACCTATAAACACGATTCATTATGCAACAGAAAGTATCACGACCTCTATTTTTAGGCTTCGCTTCTCAAAAAGGTGGAGTGGGAAAAAGCAGTTTAGCCGAAGTCTTGGCTGCGGTGCTGTATTATGAGCGTGGGATTCCTCTTGTTGTCATGGATTGTGACGCAACTCAAGAGTCGTTCTATAAGTTACGAGAGCGCGAACGCGACCTTATCGAGTCGGATGCTAAGATACAAGCTGAGATGAAAGCCTATTTCACGCGCTTAGGGAAACCTTCCTATACTATATTACGCGCCAAACCCGAAGATGCTCTCACGCTGGTGCAACAATATCTCGACACACAAGGAAGAGGAGAACAACTTGTGATTTTTGATTTCCCAGGACACGCCAGCACAGAGAGTTTGTTGCGCTTTTCTGTGGAAATGGATTTCATCATCTCTCCCATCGAAGCCGACCCTCAGTCCTTAGCGTCTTCTTTTGCCTATGCTCGCACCATCCGTGATTTGGGATTAGGCTTTGAAGACGCACGCATTGAAGACTTCTTCTTTCTCTGGAATAAGGTAAATCGCAGTGCAAATCCCACGATTCAACAGGTCTTTACGGACTATGCCAAGCAAGAGGGTTTGAGTATGTTTGATACTTGCATCTATCATTCGGTGAAGATTGCACGAGAATTACAAGCTGCAGGAGGAGTCAAGACTTGTTTCCGCAGTTCTTATCTTGCGCCTGCTCCGATGTATCGCGCTGCCCTTGGCATTGATGCGTGGGTGGATGAGGTGATGGAGAAGTTACACCTTATAAATCTAAAGTCTGATGAGTAGTCTGAAGGAACAACGCGATAAAATTTTCCAAGAGAAGCTCCAAGAATTGGGGGATATGGGTACGAAGGAACGAACACTAGAAGATGCGCCTTTCTATGATAAGCCCGTAACTTCCCTTGCGCTTCCTCCAAAAGAGAAAAAGGAGGAGGAAATCACGAGTGAGTCCACATCAACGATTTCATTTTCTCAATATGCAGACCTCTATTTGACCGCCAATAGTACCAAAGGTGCGAAATCGGGATTCACCATTCGCACAGAGGTGTTGCAAACACTGCGGCACGTGCTGAGTGATTTGCGGTCTGACACGACACTCTCGAGTTACATTGAACGCATTATTGTGGAACATCTTCGCACGCACCAACAATTGCTCAATAAGGAAATTGTCAAACGCAAGAAGGAACAAACCATACAACTATGATTACTGCTTTTCTACTCAATATTTTGCTCCTTTTCTCCATCCTTTGGGTGGCGATGGGACTGGTTTATACCTTTCATCGTTGGAGAAATGGATATTCAACTCAACAGAAAGTTGTACCTCAAGCTGATACGCAGCAAGATACAGCCAAAACTTCTGAAGAGCATATCCTTGTGGGCAAAAGCAAAGGATTGACGACACAAATTATTGCTACGACTTCCGATGTGGAAGCCACAGGAAAATCTAGTGAGGAGTCGGTTAATGTGGCTAGCCAAAGTACAGTAACGGAGCCAGTAACAGATTCTTTACAACAAGAAGATGCAGAAGACTCCCACGAACAGACCGAAGAGAGTGAAATCGCGGTGGACTATACCTTAGAAGAAGTGGATGAGGAGGAAGTGCTTCGCGAAGAAATCCTTTGGCAAGACAATGCTACTACCGATGTTTCGCCCACTAGCATTCTCACTCGCGACTTAGTGCGATTGAATCATTGGCACAAACAAGATGATAGTCTTGATGAGGAGGACGAAACGGAAGTTGTCCATACGCTCCAAAGTCTGAAAGGTACGGACTTATTGGCGCAATATAAAGCCCAACTCTCCCAAGAAGAAAGGGTGCATCAGAAACTCTTGCAAGCCATTGACAAGGCTGAAACAGAAGAACAAGAAGGAGAAACTACAGCACGGTTTTTCTCGGGAGATAAGACTGAAACCACTGCGCATCCTCTCGATTATTATCTGTAAAACCATCTATTCGGAACAGGAGAACACTGCGGAGGTGTGAGGTTACACACTCATTCTTCCATTACTAGAGCCTACAATACCTCCCTCTGTTCTCACTTCCACTCTCTCCCTAGCAATAATCACATTTAATTTCTATCAATATGAAGACAACAAAGAAACTTTCTCTCGTGCTTCTCGCCCTCTTTCTCGTATCGGCAGGAGCTTATGCCCAAGGTAACGGTATGGCAGGTATCAATGCAGCCACTAAAATGGTGACTTCCTACTTTGATCCTGGCACAAAACTCATCTATGCCATCGGTGCTGTCGTTGGTCTGATTGGTGGCATCAAGGTCTACAACAAGTTTTCCAGCGGTGATCCCGATACGAGCAAGACGGCTGCCTCTTGGTTTGGAGCTTGTATCTTCCTCATTGTGGCAGCAACCATCCTTCGTAGCTTCTTCCTCTAATGGCATCGTGGGACATCAATAAGGGAATAGGTCGTACGGTGGAGTTTAAGGGTTTGAAAGCGCAATACCTCTTCCTCTTTGCCGGAGGACTCTTGGCGGTTTTCGTGCTTGTGGTCGTATGCTATCTCTGCGGTATGAGTCAGTGGCTGTGCTTAGGTATCGGCTTAGTGGGTGCCACGCTTGTTGTGTGGCAAACGTTTGCCATGAACCGCAAGTATGGTCAGTATGGACTGATGAAGCAAGGGGCAATTCGTATGCATCCGCGATATCTTATTAACCGCCGTACGGTCTATCACCTCATTAGGGATGCTCACATAGCATGGCACTAGCGTCGTTACTTCGACATTCGGGCTAGTCACGTACTTCAAGTACGCTCCTTCGCCCTCTGTCTCAGTGCCTAGCTATTACCGCACTCTGCGAACATTCCTCGTAACCTCAAACAAAAACACGAACATATGCGCAACACCAGCAAGATAAGTACGCTCGAAGCTAAGTTTCCTCTATTGGCGGTGGAAAACGGTTGCCTTGTGAGCAAGGATGCAGACCTAACTATTGCCTTTAAGTTGGAACTTCCCGAACTCTTCACCGTGACAGAGAGTGAATATGAAGCGATGCACTCGGCTTGGCATAAGGCGATAAAGGTGCTCCCCAATTACAGCATCGTGCATAAGCAGGATTGGTTTATCCAAGAAAACTATGCTCCCGAACTCAATAAGGGAGAACTCAGTTTTCTGGCTCGTGCTTCGGAGCGACATTTCAATGAGCGACCTTACCTCCATCACGCGGTTTATCTCTTTCTCACCAAAACGACCAAGAAGCGCATGGCACAGCAGAGTAATTTCTCTGCCTTGTGCCGTGGGCATCTCATCCCCAAAGACATCGAAGATAAGGAAGCGGTGGCAAAATTCTTGGAAGCCGTAGACCAATTTGAGCGGATTATCAATGATAGTGAACAGATAAGGGTTAGCCGTATGACAGAAGAAAAATTGGTGGGGACAAAGGAAAAAGGCGGTTTGCTACCTGCCGTTTGAAAATTATATGAAGCGCAACATTTTTGTTCTCAGAAAAATCACTATCTTTGCTTTCGATTATGCCAACAGTAGAACAATATATTACAGAAAATAGCAAACGAATATCACACGTCAAGTCTTTGGTCAAAGAAAAAGCCAAAGACTTGATACTTATTCCAGACTCACAATAGACACCTCTGTCAAGAGGAAAATCTTGGAAAGATTTGGAGTTCTCTCATCCCAAAAGAACGATTAGGCTCGGTACAATGTTCAGCGGTATCGGAGCTATCGAATATGCCTTACAACGGTTGAAATTGAAACATCGCATTATTTTCGCTGGTGATGTTGATGCAAATTGCAAGAAAAGCTATTTTGCCAACTATGATATAAAGGAGGAAGACTGGTTTGAGGATGCGAGAACCTTTGATGCACGGAAATATAAAGGACAGATTGATTTACTAGTTGGTGGTGCGCCATGTCAGGCTTTCTCAATGGTCGGTAAACGCTTGGGATTTGAAGATGCACGAGGTACGCTGTTTTATGAGTTCGCACGTGTCATCAAAGAAACACAACCTAAGGTCTTTATTTTCGAGAATGTTAAAGGCTTAATCAATCACGACAAGGGTAGAACGTGGATGGTGATGTAAATTCCATCTTAAATTGAATTATTATGGCATCAATCAGAAAATGGAACAGGGAAGAAATGATATTGGCACTTAACCTTTATCTAAAAATTCCTTTCAGCAAAATGGGAAGTACAAATCCCGCCATTGTTGATTTAGCAAAACTTATCGGTAGAAGCAGTAATGCCGTTGCTTTACGACTGGTGAATTATGCATCCTGCGACCCCATCCTGCGTTCTCGTGGAATAAAGGGAATGGAAAATGGGAAACAACAGTGTCTTCCTTATTGGAATGAATTTATAAACGACCGTGCCAAATTAATTTTTGAAAGCGAGCAAATACTTGCAAAATATCAAGAAGTATCTATAGAAATCAAATTCAAAGATATTCTTTCGGATATACCAACAGGATTACAAGGCGAAACACGCCTAACAGAAGTAAAAACCCGCGTAAATCAGTCGGTATTCCGAGAACTGGTATTAGCGAACTATAATTCAAAATGCGCCATTACTGGAATAGATGTTCCTGAATTATTAGTTGCAAGCCACATTCTTCCATGGGCAACCAATGAAAAAGAAAGACTTAACCCAGCAAATGGAATATGCTTGTCTATGCTGTGGGACAAGGCATTTGACAAAGGTCTTATAGGCATAAAACCTGATTATACGATTATTTTCTCTGAGCGCATACGTAGTTATTCAGCCAAGGATTTTTATGATAACTATTTTGCGGCTATTGAAGGACATAAACTAAATCTTCCAAGCAAGTATCTCCCATGTCAGGATTTCTTAGAGTGGCATCGGAACAACATATTTTCCCATTAGTCCAAAAGAAGATTGTAAATCAACAAGTCGCATAGTTTTTCAAGAGAGAAAACTGGGGTTACTTTATTCAATCTCTTGTCCAAGCTGCGAATAGCTGTTTTTTCTTTGTCCCAATCACCTTCAATCATACAAAGCGTTGCAACGCCACCATAACCAGCATTACGCACAATCGCGCATTTCTGCCCATTGACATAAAGTGTGGCTATATACGGAGTAGTTTCTTATTGTTATAGGTGAGGCTTTGATGCTTCCTATCCGAATGAGAATGTTGTCAATTTCCACCAAACAACTCTTTTGATTATTTTTAGAACAATACACATAGATACCTTGGGCGGTCAATCTTTTAATAAGTTGCCTTTGCTCGTCTGTCATAGATACAATCTTAATCGCTTTTTGCAAAGTTAGTGTTAGCAATACAAATACCAAAAACTTCTACTATTCTTTTATGCATTTTCTGGAAATGTTGCAAGATCAAGAAACAGAAGAGGTAGAAAAGCAAATCGAAGAAGAGGTTACAAAAATCAAGAGAGGACGGAACGGACAGCAGAAGTATCGTGAGAAATTGTTGGAGCAATGCCCATTCTGCCCATTCACGATGGTTGCTGACGACCGCTTGCTCATAGCAAGCCATATCAAACCTTGGGCGATTGCGGACGAAAAAGAGCGTAGCGACCCATACAACGGTTATATGCTCACACCCACCTACGACCGTCTGTTTGATAAAGGCTTCATTACTTTCACGGAAGATAGACACGTCCATATCTCCAATTTCCTATCTAATCGTACATGCAAGCTGTTGGGATTGGAGGACGACAAGTTTATCCAAATGCTGCCAATGGACAAGAAGCGGATAAAGTATCTTGAATTTCATAGAAAGTCTGTATTTAAAGATTAGCAATATCAATCCATTACTATTATCGTTCTCCCCCCTATGACAGAAGAAAACGCTTTTGAATTTCAGATACACTACCATCTGAAGCAAGAAGACCTCCATCAAATGGATGCTAGGG
>JABZGM010000012.1:0-9025 GCA_015259235.1 Alloprevotella sp.
CATTTCCTCCTTTGTTTACGAGAACGATGCGAAACAAGGACAACTCTCTGCACGGAAAGTGCACCAAATACTAAGGAAAACACTAGGTTTCACACTGGTGCTCTACTGGAACATGGGAGATTTTCCAAAAAACGTAGGAGATTTTCCAAAAAACGTAGGAGATTTTCCAAAAAACGTGGGAGATTTTCCAAAAAACGTAGGAGATTTTCCAAAGAACGTAGGAGAATTCCCACAATGACCAAGCACTAGAATGTCCAAAGTGCAGCAAACCCAACGGTGCTCTGTGATACATCAAAGTTGGGTAGAACGAGGAGCGATGAATAAGTACCTTTATCCGTTTTTTTCTCTAACGCTTTCTGGCGATCCCAACCGAAAAGCTTCTTTTCTAAGGGCAAAAGAAGCAAACCCAAACGCACAGAGGCAAAACCGCAGGCAGCTCCTCCCAAGACGTCATTGATCCAGTGTCGATTGTTGTACATGCGCAACACTCCCACTGTTGCTGCCACGGCATACGCCCCCAACCCTGCCCAGTTACCATATTCCGAACGCACGAGTTCTGCACCCATCACTGCAGTTGCCGTGTGACCAGAAGGAAAAGAATTGCGCGCACTCGCATCGGGGCGCAGCGATTTTACGGTGTATTTCGTGGCATTGACCATTGCACCCATCAGAGCATAGGACGTTGCCCCCAAAAGCAGACGATCACGGAAGTTGTGACGAGCTTGGATGCCTGGCACAAAACCGAGGGTGAGAAAGGTGGGGGTGGCAAGATATTGGATATAGTCATCTACGTGTATGAATTTGTCTTTTCGCCACTGAAGGAATTGAGTACGAATCGACTCGCGCTGCTGATGATACCAACCGTTGTCGAGGGCTCCCCACGCTCCCAAGGCTGCCAAGCCCACAGGGATGCCGATTTGCAGACTTGGAGACAACGGACGCTTGCAAGCGGGGGAGATTTGCATGACGGAATCTCCAACGTGTTTGTTAGCGAAGTCTGCGACTATCACATTCTCCTTTGTGTTGAATGATTCTACAACACGTGCTGAATCCTGTACGTCGGGGACATAATCTGTTGTGGGCATTGTGGATTGATCCGCACTAGACAGAGCCTCAACAATCGCGCTATCAGACTGTGTTTGTGCTCGGAGCAGTGGAGGAGCGCAGAGAATACCAACCAAAGAGAAAATGACTACAAAGCGGTGACGCATGGAAAAGTGGAACATGTGGTGAAAGATGGCAAGTACGTAGCCTAGATATAGATAAAAGAAGGACCTGGTAAACCTACGGTGAATTTATGATGAGACAATGATGAGGCAATAATGATTCAATTATATGCATTATGAGTCCTTGCGAGAGGCAAAATTAAGGATTTATCATCAGATAGATGTGTGTAGGTAAAGAAAATTGAGGAAACACAACAAAAAAGGCTGCACCAGACGATTGATATCTGACACAGCCTTTGAGGAATGAAAGCCAACAACTAGTAGGTATGGTGGCTATCTTGAAGTTCTTCTTTAGTTAGACTTTTACGGTCGATGCTATACCAAGCATAGACGATGTAGGCTAAGACAAAGGGAATGGCAATGGACACAACGCTCATAGCGGTGAGGGTAAACTCACTGGAGCAACTGTTTGCAAGCGTCAAAGAGCTTTGCGCGTCTGCAACTGAGGGATAATAAGCGGTGTTGTTCAAACCAGCGATGAGCAAGAGTCCCCAAACGGCTAACACTGCTCCGATGCCAGTGAACCAGATGCCACGAAAATAAGTTGTGGAAAAAATGGTTCGGGCTACGCCTAACAACACGAGCACTACACCCACTAAGAAGAGCACGAGGACTGCAGGAAGAGCTAGGAAGTTGTGGAGATATTTGTAGGCTTCCATTGACACTACACCAGTGTTGGCATCAACCGCCCATCCGTCCATGGTGAGCAAATGAGCAGCAAAAGCCAAAAAGAGAATGAGGAATGGCACTGTGTCGGAAAGTACTTGACGACGAATGCGTGGAGTGAGGGTTTCGTCAGCAATGTTGTTGAGCATATAGAGATCGCCCAACACGCGGCTCAAGAAGAAGACCACCAAACCGAGGACAACATTCCAAGGATTAGCCACAGCTTCAAGACCGTGCCAAGCAGTGGTCCATTGACTGATAGCAGGGGCGAGTTGATCGGTCATCACTTCTTTGTTGACCACGAAGCTAGCGCCATGGAAGAAGGTGCCGACAGCAGTCCCCAAAAGAACAGGACCAAGTACCCCATTGAACACTAAGCACCAACGATAGGTGTTTTTACCCAAGAAGTTGCCAAGTTTAGACTGAAATTCATAGCTCACAGCTTGCAACACGAAACTGAAAAGTATGAGCATCCACACCCAGTAAGCACCACCGAAACTGGTGCTATAGAACAAGGGGAAAGAGGCGAAGAATGCGCCACCAAAGGTGACGAGTGTGGTGAAGGTGAATTCCCACTTTCGTCCGGTGCTATTGACAATGAGCGCGCGCTCTTCTTCAGTGCGTCCGAGGCTGAAAATTTGCGTATTGGCACCTTGCACGAACATCAAGAAGACGACTAGTGCACCGAGGAGGCTGACAAGCAACCACCAGTATTGTTGGAGAAGTTGATAAGTAATCATACGGCAATGAGATTATTCTTGTTCGTGCTTGTTGATGGCTTTAAACATGATGCGCAATTCTGCAATGAGCAAAGCTGTGAAGACGAGGAAGAAGAGGGCAAAAGTGATTTGCACGTTGTACACAGAAAGTGAAGACACAGCGGCATTGACAGGAAGGAGGTCTTGAATAGCCCAAGGTTGGCGACCCACTTCGGCAACAATCCATCCAGCTTGTTGTGCAGCATAAGCGAGTATCACACTCCAAAGACCAGCATGCAACAACCAACGTTTGTTTTGGAGCTGACCTTTGTGGCTAAACCACCACAAGAGAGCCATTAAAAGGATAAGACCGAAACCTGTGCCCACCATGATGCGGAACGACCAGAACATCAAACCGCGATTTGGCACGAGATCTTCTACCTTCTTGATATAACCATAACCGAAGTAGGCTTTGTTTTCTTCAAAAGCCTTGCGAGCTGCAGCAGCCTTTTCGGGATTTGTATTGCGATTCTCACGATATTCCTTGAAGGCAGCGAGAGCTACTTTACCTTTCTCCATCTTTTCAGTGGCAGAAACGACCTTTTCACCTTTGTGCGTAGTGTAGCCCTTGTAGAGAATGTCATTTTCGCCAGGGACAAAGCAACTAGGATTCTTGAAAGCTATCAAAGAAAGCGCATAAGGCACTTTGACACCAGGCACAACGGTGAAACATGCTCCACACTCTCCGTCCTTGAGTCCTTCAGCTACTGCCAATTTCATAGGCTGATGAGTGGCGATGTCTTCTCCACTAGCGTCACCAGTACCTGCTGTGATAATAGCGGCAACGAAACCGACAACACTAGCAACTTTGATGCTTTGCAGAGCCATCTTAACGTTGCGATTGCGAAGCAAATACCAACTGCTCACGGCAATGACAAAACCAGCTCCCAACAACCAAGCACTAGAAACGGTGTGCGCGAACTTGTGGACTGCAAAGGGTTGGAAAGCAACAGCGAAGAAGTCCATCATTTCGTTGCGCACGGTGTCGGGATTGAAGTTCATGCCCGTGGGGTGCTGCATCCAACTGTTGGCTACCAAGATCCACCAAGCAGAGAGTGTGGCTCCAAAACCAGTGAGCCAAGTGGAGGCGAGGTGGAAGCCTTTGCTGATTTTGCCCCAACCGAAGAACATCAACGCGATGAAAGTGGACTCCATGAAGAAAGCGAAGATGCCTTCGATGGCGAGCGGTGCTCCAAAGATGTCACCCACAAACCAAGAGTAGTTGCTCCAGTTGGTGCCAAATTCAAATTCGAGGATAATACCTGTGGCAACACCAATGGCGAAGTTGATGCCGAAGAGTTTTTGCCAGAATTGAGTAGTTGTTTTCCAGAACTCATTACCGGTGCGGTAATAAATAGTTTCCATAATCGCCATCACGAGTGCAAGTCCGAGGGTGAGGGGAACAAACAACCAGTGATAGCATGCCGTGAGGGCAAATTGGGCGCGCGACCAGTCGAGGACTGCCGGGTCCGTGGCTTGTAAAAATGTCATATCTGTTCTTATTTAATTGTCTATGTATTTTCGAGAATATAGTCCTGTAAAATAGGAAGCAATGTCAATGTTCTACGACAGTTATGTCTATCATGTCTATTTCTGTGGCTCTTGCACAAAGTTTTCTCCTACTTTCGTGGCTTTTTGTTGTGCATCCCTTTGAGGGTGGGCTGAAAAAAGAAGAGTTTGAGCACAGCAAACATGACAAAGAGTTTTATCAAGACGATAATCCACAATGTTTTTCCCCAAGTCATCCCTCGGAGCCCCTCGGCATAAATGCGGAAAAAGGTTTTAAGTGCAGCTAGCATAAAAATAGATAATTGAAGATGCTATGACAAAACGGACAAACTACAGATATTTTCACTAAGTCGTCTCTATGAATCGAACAAAAAGCGAAGTTGCGCGTAGCTTTTTCCTGAGAAGTTCTCCGAATTGCAAAGTAGACCTTGTATTATTAGAGATTACAAAAATACATCGCATGCGTGAAATATCCAAACATTTTTCCTCATAAATGAGGAGTAAGGCTATTTTTTATCGTTCAAAAGATAAAATAGTCCCATTTCCAGCGCGATTATTTGGTCTTTCCTACGCTTCGTTGTAACTTTGCACGGCAATAATTGAAGCTATATGAAAATCATCAATACGGTCGCTGCGTTGCAACAAGCTGTGACTGAAGCTAAACAACAAGGGCTCTCCGTGGGACTTGTGCCCACCATGGGAGCTTTGCACGAAGGACATGCCTCCCTCATTCGCCAAAGTGTGGCAGAAAATCAACTCACTGTGGTTAGTGTATTTGTGAATCCCACCCAGTTTAATGACCCCAAGGACTTGCAACACTATCCACGAACTTTTGAAGCCGACGCGCAACTCATCGCTTCACTCGGGGGGGACGTTGTCTTTGCTCCTAGTGTGGAAGAGGTGTATCCTCAAGAAGACACACGCGTGTTTGCCTATCCCCCCATCGACACGGTGATGGAAGGAGCACGCCGTCCTGGACACTTCAATGGAGTGTGCCAAATCGTGTCAAAACTCTTTGATATGGTGTCCCCCGATAAGGCATATTTTGGAGAAAAAGATTTCCAACAGATTGCCGTAGTGCGTGCCATGATGCGCGATTTAGGCTACAAATTCCAACTCGTGCCCTGCCCCATCGTGCGCGAAGAGAGCGGTTTGGCACTTTCTTCACGCAATGCATTGATGAGCGACGAAGAGCGCGTGCTTGCTACCAACATTTATCGCACACTCCGAGAAAGTGTGGACTACGCACAATCGCACTCTGTGGCAGAAACGCAACAATTTGTGGTGAACCAGCTCAATGCCCTCGAAGGACTGGAAGTGGAATACTACGAAATAGTGAATGGCGAAACGCTTCAACCCGTGACTTCTTGGCAAGATGCACCACACATACAAGGGTGTATCACCGTATTCTGCGGAGCTCGTCCCGTACGTCTTATCGACAACATTGCCTACCGCTAAGCACTACTAAGTTATTTTCTAAACAAGGCTTTATATATATAGGTTTGTCTTATGATATTCGTGAGTGATTTCTTACTCATATAGCATAAAAGCACCTGATTTATAGCATCAAATTATGATACTCAGTCTTCTAAAATCCAAAATACACTGCGCTACAGTGACAGAAGCCAATCTGCACTACATGGGTTCGATCACCATCGACGAGGCTTTGCTCGATGCGGCTGGACTTATTGCAGGCGAACACGTGCATGTGGTCAACAACATGAACGGTGAACGCATCGAAACTTATGTGATTCGTGGTGAGCGCAACTCAGGTTGCATCTGCTTGAATGGAGCAGCAGCACGCCGCTTCCAAGTAGGTGACGAAGTCATCATCATGGCTTACGCTGGATTCACTCCAGAAGAAGCCAAAGACTTCACTCCCAAAGTAGTATTCCCCAACGCACAAAACGCGCTGGACTAATGCGACGAATTGGCATATTCGGCGGATCATTCAATCCCATTCATGTGGGACATTTGGCAGTAGCTCAAAAAGTCATTGATCAAGGTCTTGTGGATGAGGTTTGGCTGATGGTTTCTCCTCAAAATCCTCTCAAACAAACAGCTAGTGACCTGGCTCCTGAACAAGACCGCCTTGCTCTCACTCGCGCAGCTGTGGAAGATGTTCCCCATATTGTTGCTGCTGACTTTGAGATGCAATTACCACGCCCTAGCTACACCTGGCGGACGATGGAGGCTCTTGGGCAACACTACCCCGAACATGCCTTTTCGCTCATCATCGGAGCAGACAACTGGGTCAATTTCTCAAGATGGGCGCACCACGATGACTTGCTGGCAGAATATCCTTTGCTTGTTTATCCCCGTGAAGGCTATCCCATTTCTCCAGAAAGGTTGCCGACCACAGTGCAGCTCATTGATGCCCCACTCTTCCCCTTCAGCAGTACCAACATTCGCGCCCGTCTCTCCACTGGAGAAGACGTTGAAGAGATGCTCCCTCATTGCATCATCGAGGCAGCGCAACACATTTATGCTGCTGTTCCCTGCGTGAAAAACGATGCAACTACGCCATAGCTCATCTTCGCCACAAGACAACTATGGCGCAAATCATCCATTGTCACTCCTCACAACAAATTGCAAAGACAGGCAATAGGCACATTATCCTTCGTTGTGTCTATTTTCCGATATCGGTATGCATCATTGTTCAGAAAATGATAGTATATTCTGCAAGTTGCTTGCATTATATTTGTACATTTATTGAAAAATGCGTATTTTTGCAATACAGACTTTCAAAATAAACCACATGTCCACACTCCGCAAGGTGAAACAACACCGACTTCACAATGAAGGGCGTGCAACCCTTACCCTAGGAGGTATCGCCCTCGTTGCCATCGCAGCCTTGGACTATTGGCTGTTTTATCCCGAATATCCTATTGCCTTCTATAGCATATTGACCGTATTCCTCGTTGTCTACGGCATCATGGTTAATTTCTTCCGTTGCCCCGTGCGCATCTTCCCTGGCGACACCCACAACGTGGTGGTTGCTCCTGCTGACGGGCGTATTGTCGTGATTGAAGAAGTAGAAGAAAACGAATATTTCCACGACCGCCGTCTCATGGTGTCGGTATTTATGTCCGTGACTAACGTACATGCCAACTGGTTCCCCGTAGAAGGTACAGTGAAATTGGTGCGTCATCACAATGGAAACTTTGCTAAAGCATGGTTGCCCAAAGCCAGCACCGAGAACGAACGTAGCACTGTGGTCATCACCACTCCCTCTGGTCACGATGTCCTCGTGCGCCAAGTGGCTGGTGCTGTGGCGCGTCGCATTGTGACTTATGCCGCTGAAGAACAAACTTGTAAGATTGACAACCACCTCGGATTCATCAAGTTTGGCTCTCGCGTTGACGTTTATCTCCCTCTCGACACTGAGATTTCGGTAGAAATGGGACAAGCCACCACTGGTAATTGCACCGTCCTGGGGCATCTCAAAGATAAAAACGCAACGACACAGACGGTCTAGCATCCTTTCCTATACGCAACGCCCTTCGGAAATACGGAGGGCGTTTGCGCATATACCTACGTGAACGCCACAAAAAACCTATGCCCTCCACTCTGGCATGGAGAATGGTCCACGTAAAAGCGGAGTTTTCCAACTCCCCCACACCAATCTCCTCTATTCTCACATTTTGCAACAACAAATTTCCTCCCGTGAAACGACATATTCCTAATATCATCACTAGTCTGAATCTAGTAAGTGGCTGCATTGCTTCCTATTTTGCCGCTAATGCCAACTTAGATTTCGCGCTTTACTTCATGCTTCTTGGACTCCTATTCGACTTTTTCGATGGCTTCACCGCTCGCCTTCTCGGAGTCTCTAGCCCCATTGGTAAAGAATTGGACTCTTTGGCAGATGTCGTCACCTTTGGTGTCACTCCTTCTCTTATGCTGTTTCACGTCTTACAGCTTTTACTGCCCTGCACTGGCGCTCCAGCATTCTGTCCTGCTCGTTTTGTCCCTTATTTGTCCTTTGCCATCGCTGCCTACTCAGCTACGAGATTGGCAAAATTCAACCTTGACACCCGACAATCTCACAGTTTTATAGGGCTTCCCACTCCTGCTAACGCTCTTTTTTGGGCTGGAATCACCACCTATCTCAACCATAACTCATCAACCTCCATTTCAGCACCCATTTTAGGAGCCACCATTGTACTCCTCATAGGCTTTTCTTGCTGGATCATGATCAGTGAAGTTCCGATGTTCGCTTTGAAGTTTCAAAACTTCACCTGGAAGGACAACAAAGTACGCTATGGTTTCCTGACTCTTGTAGTTGCTATTGTAATCGCAGGAATAGCGCTAGAAGTTTATGCTTTAGCTCTGTCGCTCCTGATTGTGCTATACACTTTAATTTCGCTTTGCGTGCGACCCAAGCAATAACGCTTATGGCACAGTAGTTGCACAGTACGCTAAGAAAATCCATTTAGTCATCTCAATTCAATAATATATGGGTACATTCTTAGGTTGCCTTTTTGCATTTTTCATCGGTCTATTCTTCGTAGCATGGGCGCTACTCCATCAAGGTCTTCGATTCATTCTTTCTCTCCTAGGCATCAAGTTGCCAGACAATGCTGAGGCTTTTAGACAGCAGGCACAACAACAAGGGCAACAGCAAACGAATCGTTCCCAACAACAGCGCAATTCGAGTCAATCATCAGCCGATAATGCTTCATCGAATGGCAAGATTTTCATGAAAGACGAAAGCGAATATGTAGAATTTGAAGACGTACCATAAAGGTGCGTCTTTCTTTTTGATGATTACTTTGCTTGCAATTTTTCTCTTCTCCGCTCGAAATCCACACAGTAGCCCACCAAAAAGTGCATCACTTTATGGATGTCTTGCACTTTTCTCCC
>JABZGM010000012.1:9035-20338 GCA_015259235.1 Alloprevotella sp.
AATTTGCACGTTATGTAACATAGGCTCTCATGCGCACTCAAGACAGATCAAGCGAGGGTGCTGAAAATAGCAGGGATTTATCTTCATATCCTTTCCTCCTTTTGGCTAGTACAAAGCGCATTTCAGCAGGATTTTTCAAATTTACAACCACGTTATCACTGTATGATCACTTATATCAAAGGCAGCATTGCCGAACTCACTCCCACTGAAGTGGTGATTGAAGCAGCAGGTGTGGGCTATGCCATCGCCATTTCACTCAACACCTTCGCTGCCCTCCAAGGCAAAGAATCGGCTCGTGTCTATGTCACTGAAGTGATTCGCGAAGATGCTCACCTTTTGTTTGGATTTTACAGCAAACAAGAACGCACTCTCTTCGAAGCACTCACCTCGGTCAATGGCATCGGCGGACAGACGGCACGCATGGTGCTCTCGGCTTTCTCGCCTGCGGAACTGACAGAAATCATACAAGGCGAACAAACCGCCATGCTCAAGAGCGTGAAAGGTATCGGTCCCAAAGCAGCCGCGCGCATCGTTTTAGATTTGCGCGACAAGATTGGCAACCTGCTCAGCACAGGAACTCTAGACGTAGCCCCAACTGCTGGAGGTGCCATTGCCGCTGCTGACAAACAAGTGGCAGAAGAAGCTATATCTGCCCTCTCAATCCTAGGTTTTCAACCTGCGGCAGTGCGCAAGGTCATTGGCAACATTCTCAAAGCAGAACCAGGACTGGACGTGCAGCAACTCATCAAACGTGGTTTGAAAGAAATCAAATAACAGCTCCTGTCTAGTGATATTTAGAGGACTCTATGCCTTTTCACTAGAGACTCTCGCTTCTCCTTTGCTACTTCATCAATAAACTCAAAATAGAATGAAACTCTTCTCTCCAAGTAAAATCCAACATTGGGTCGCACTCATCAGTGTGTCTCTCTGCTGTGTAGCCACTTGGGGAGCTATTCATGCTACATTGGTGGCATATCGCCCAGAAAAGGCTGCCGAAAATCCGACACCGCAACAGGTGCACGACAGCATTCCCCCTCGACGTAATCCAAAAACAGAGCGAGTTGTGCCATTCACGGTGCGTCCCACTGCCAGTGCCACCACCTCACCCGACGACCGCCATTCTGGCGACTTGAAAGATCCAGAGAATCTTACTACGGGACTGTTCTATGATGAGGCGACAGGACTTTACAAATACGGCACAAAAGTAGGCGATCGTTTTGTTTTCTCTCCTGTTTTCATGGGCACTGATGAAGTGATGCGCGAGGGCATCCGTCGTTCAATGATGGATTACTTCCGCAAGCGCAACAACGACGAGTATCGTAGCCAAGGTAAGAATAGGTTTGACTTCACCGATATGCAGTTCTCCCTCGGACCCGCAGAGAAAATCTTCGGTCCTGGCGGAGTGCGCGTGCGAACCCAAGGGAGTGCAGAACTCAAACTTGGGGCAAATCACAGATGGACCGACAATCCTTCCCTGTCGGAACGCAATCGCAGCGTGTTTGGCTTTGATTTCAATGAGAAAATCAATCTTGCCCTCAATGGTAAAGTAGGTGACAAGGTGAACATGGACTTCAACTATAACTCAGAAGCTACGTTCAACTTTGACGCGCAAAACCTCAAACTCCGCTACGAAGGCAAAGAAGATGAGATTATCAAACTCGTGGAAGCCGGTAATGTGTCCATGCCCACGCAGTCTTCGCTCATCCGTGGCGGACAAAGCCTCTTCGGTGTCCGGACGGATATGCAGTTTGGTCGTCTCAAACTGCAGACGATGCTGGCACAAAAAAAATCGGCTGCGCAAACTGTCAACTCCCGTGGTGGAGTGCAGCTCACCGACTTCGAGTTCTCTGCTTCCGACTACGACGAAAACCGTCACTTCTTCCTCGCCCACTTCTTCCGCAACCACTACGACCAGTGGATGACGCAGCTCCCCAACATCCTTTCGGGAGTCACCATCAATCGCATCGAACTTTGGGTCACCAACAAGAGCGCTGCCACCACCAACACGCGCAACCTTATTGCTCTCACCGACTTAGGCGAAGCCAAGAAGTTCAACAATAAGGTCTGGGTAGCGACCCCAAATGATGTGGCACCCTCCAACGGTTCCAACAACGCCTACAACTTCATCACCCAAACGGCTCCTAAAGTGCGTGACATCACGCAGAGTAACGCCCAACTCGATGCTATGGACTTAGTCGGTGGTGAAGATTATGAAAAACTAGAAAGCGCACGTCTGCTGAGCAGTTCGGAATATTCGCTCAACTCTGCCTTGGGTTATGTGTCGCTCAAGTCTACTCTCCAGCCCGATCAAGTGTTGGCAGTGGCGTTTGAATACACGTATCGCGGACAAACCTATCAAGTGGGTGAATTTTCTACCGACGTCAAGGACAACACGCAGGCTCTCCTCGTCAAATCGCTCAAGAACACTGCGAATACCCCTAAGATGGGCAACTGGAAACTGATGATGCGCAACGTCTATGCGCTCGGAGCAACAGCGGTGCAACGCGAGCGTTTTTCTCTCGACATCAAGTATTTGTCCGACACCACTGGTGTTGACATTTCCTATCTTCCCATTCCACGCCTCAAAGACAAGCGTTTACTATCGCTCCTCGGATTGGACAATCTAGACAACAATGCACGTCGCGTGCCCAATGGCTACTTTGACTTCGTAGAAGGCTACACCATTGATGCAGCTTCTGGGCGTGTTTTCTTCCCCCAAGTGGAACCCTTCGGTAGCTTCTTGGCAAATGTCATCGGAGATGCTGATGTGGCGCGCAATTTTGCTTACACCGAACTCTACGATTCTACGCGCACCATTGCCAAACAAGTGGCAGAGCACAACAAGTTTGTCATCAAAGGTCGCTATAAAGCTACAAAGAGCGACGAGATTGTCCTCAACACTTCTGGCATACCACAAGGAAGTGTGGTAGTGACTGCTGGCGGACAAATTCTCACCGAAGGCAGTGACTACACCGTAGACTACAGTGCTGGTGTCGTACGCATCCTCAACAAGAGTATCCTCGATGCTGGAACACCCATCCAATGCTCCGTAGAGTCCAACACCGACTACGGTTTGCAGCGCAAGACCATGATGGGCTTGAACTGGCAATACGACTTTTCACGCGACTTCCAATTTGGAGGTTCTCTCCTGCATCTCAGCGAGCAACCTTTGACCTCTAAGGTTGCACTGGGTAGTGAACCGCTCAACAACACCCTTTGGGGGCTGAACATGGCATGGAAACAGCAAAGTCAGTGGCTCACTAATCTGGTGAACCGCCTACCCTTCGTGCACGCCTCTGCTCCATCTTCCATCAACTTCACCGCTGAATTCGCGCACCTCATTGCTGGACAAAGCAGTGAAGTGCAAGGTCGTGCATCTTACTTAGACGACTTTGAGAATGCCAAGACTGAAATCGACATCTCTGCACCCCAACAATGGAGTCTATCTTCGGTGCCCTCCATGTTTGCGGAGTCGCAACTCAACAACGATGTGCGCTCTGGCTACAACCGCGCGCGCCTAGCGTGGTACACCATTGATCCGCTCTTCACACGTCGCAACTCATCCCTCACCCCGGGTCACATCAAATCCGACTTGCGTCAACTATCGGACGCGCGAGTGAGAGAGGTTTATGTCAGCGACCTCTACCCCAACAAATCGTTGAACTACAAGGATGCTGCCACGCTTCCTGTGCTCAACCTCGCATTCTATCCCAACGAACGCGGACCTTACAACCTCGATCCAACCCTCGATCGCGATGGACATCTGGCCAATCCCACCCAACGCTGGGGAGGTATGATGCGTCGTCTCGAAACTTCCGATTTCCAAGCCGCAAATGTGGCGTACATTGAGTTTTGGATGATGGATCCTTTCACAGAGATTGACGGTAAAACCCCTAACTATACCGGTAATCTCTATTTCAATCTAGGAGAAATCTCAGAAGATGTACTCCGCGATGGTCGCAAGTTCTACGAAAGCGGAATGCCAGTGGATGGCGACCGCTCGCAACTCACGCAAACTGCATGGGGATGGGTGCCCAACCAAAGCGCAGTGACCTATGCTTTCAACACCGCTTCCGACAGTCGCCGACTGCAAGACATAGGTTTCAACGGATTGACCTCCGAAGAAGAACGCACCTTTGGTCCCTATGCCAAGTTCCTCGAAGACGTGCGCAGCCGTGTGCGTCCCGAAGTTTACGACTCACTCTTACAAAGTCCTTCAGCCGACCGCTATCACTATTACCGCGGTACGGACTTTGATGAACGCCGCATGAGCATCCTCGATCGCTACAAGTTTATCAACAACCCCAATGGTAACTCTGTAGCTGCCGATGCTTCTCCCGAACGCTATTCCACAGCCTACAAGATCACTCCCGATGTGGAGGATATCAATCAGGACTATACGCTCAACGAATACGAGAAATACTACCAATATCGCGTGCAAATCCGTCCTGACGCCATGCAAGTGGGACAAAACTACATCGTAGACAGTCGAACCATCAATGCGAAGACTCGAGATGGCAAGACACCAGAAACGAAGTGGTATCTCTTCCGCATCCCCATCGAACAATACGAACGTCGCTACGGAAGCATCAACGATTTCTCTTCCATCCGCTTCATGCGCATGTTTATGACGGGGTTTGACCAGCCTGCCGTGCTGCGTTTAGCGACGCTCAACTTGGTGCGCGGAGAATGGCGCGACTACGAACAGCCTCTCTACACCACGGGACTCGGTGGACAATCGGGCGAAATGGTGGTAAGTGCGGTGAACTTTGAGGAAAACAACGAGAAAACTCCAGTGAACTACGTGCTTCCTCCTGGCATCAGTCGTAGCATCGAACCTGGACAAGAACAGGTGCTTGAAAACAATGAGCAAGCACTCTCTCTGACCGTGAAGAACCTCTCCAGTGGAGATGCGCGTGCGGTATATAAAAACACGCAGCTCGACCTCCGTCGCTACAAGCACTTGCAACTTTTTGTCCATGCCAACGCCCTCCCTAGCGACAAAGATTTGGCAGATGGTCAAATCAGCTTGTTCGTACGTTTGGGTTCTGACTATAAAAACAACTTCTACGAATACGAGATTCCTCTTACCCTCACTCCCGAAGGTCGCTACGGTGGTGAGGTGGGGCGCCGTGCGGTATGGCCCAATGACAACATGCTCGATGTGGATCTTGACCTCTTCACCCGATTGAAGGCTGGTCGCAACCGCAAGAAAGCACAAGGTTTGGCAACCTTCACCCAGCTGTTCGCAGAATATGACCCTGCGCGCCCCAAGAATAAAGTGAGCATTCAGGGTAATCCTTCCTTGGGCGAAGTGCGCACCATCATGATTGGTGTGCGCAACAACTCGCGCGCTCCGCGCAGTGTCGAAGTGTGGGCAAACGAACTCCGTCTGCAAGACTTTGCCAACCAAGGGGGCTGGGCAGCTCAAAGCCAACTCAATATCCAACTCTCCGATTTGGCGACTATCAATCTGAGTGGACACCTAGAAACGAACGGATTCGGTGGATTGGAAGAGACCGTGAGCCAGCGTCGCAACGACGATCTTTCGCAATTCTCCGTGACGACCAATGTGGAATTGGGCAAACTCGTCCCCGAGAAAGTGAAGCTCACTGCGCCTGTCTACTATTCGTACTCCAAAGAGGTGGTAACTCCTCGCTACAATCCCCTCGACACCGACATGCCGATGGCGGATGCGCTGGCTTCGTTCCCCACATCGGCGCAGCGCGACTCCCTACGTGACCTCACCAATCGCGTAGTGGTGAACAAGAACTTCTCCGTTTCTGGTCTACGCTTCAACCGCACCACAAAAGGAAGCCCCATGCCTTACGACTTGGGGAACTTCACACTTGGCTTTGCACAATCCACGCGCCACACTGCAGGTACGACGACGGCTTGGGAGCGAGATATGAATTGGAAAATGAACTTTGCCTATGCCTATTCGCCAGGACGTTTTTCATTTGAGCCGCTTCGTGGTATCATCAAATCTAAATCTCCTTGGTTGCGCATCTTCAAGGATTTTGGCATCAACTATTTGCCACAAAGCATTGCGTTCAACTCGGATATTTCGCGCCACTACTATGAACTCCAAGAGCGCGACATGGAGAATCTAGAGAACAAGACACTTCCGCTCACCTTCTCTAGCGACTTCTTGTGGAATCGTAGCTTCCAACTCCGTTGGGATCCTACTAAAAACATTCACTTCAACTTTGCCTCTGGCACCAATGCGGAGATTGAGCAACCCAATACGCCCGTCAATGAAGCGCTTTATCCCGATCGCTACACAGCATGGAAGGACTCCATCACACGCAGCATCCTAGAACTTGGTCGTCCGCTCGCCTATCAGCAGAATGCCGAATTGTCGTGGAACATTCCGCTCAACAAAATCCCTGCCCTCGACTGGATCACTGCCGATGCTAAATACGGAAGTTCCTACAACTGGACACGCGGCATCGAGAGCACTACAGGGCAATCCTTGGGCAACAACATTGCCAACCGCCGCGACATCACCGCCAATGGTCGCTTCAATATGGAAAACCTATATAATAAGGTGCCTTTCTTGAAGCGAGTGAATCGCAAGTTCTCGCAGAAGTTCTCGCAGAGCAACACGCGCAACACGAAACCTGAAAAGAAGTTCTACGAGAAAGAAATCGTGCTGCGCGCTGACACTACCTTCATTGTTCCTCACAACCAAGGCAGCAAGAAGCTCCGTGTCGTTGCGATTCGCAAAGACGGCTCACGCTATGCCATCAAATACAAAGTGCTCGACATCAACCGCATCGAAGTGCTCTCACGCGGTGCAGACTCTCTCAAGATTACCGTGGCAGCTCGCAAGCGTATGGAGGAACAAACATGGTATAAAGTAGCTGAAGTGGGCGCACGCGGATTGATGAGTCTGCGCAATTTCAATGTGAGCTATCGCAACAATGCGCAACTCTCTCTCCCGGGTTTCATGCCTAATGTGGGCGACATCTTCGGACAGTCACGCATGGGCAGCCTCTTTGTGCCTGGGCTCGACTTTGCCTTTGCCACAGCAGGCGAAGACTATGTGCAACAGGCAGCCGACAGAGGTTGGTTGCTCCAAAGCGACAGCATCACCACCCCTGCTACCTTCGCCCAAACGGAGGACTTCCAGCTGCGCGCACAGATAGAACCGGCACGCGATTTCCGCATCAGCCTCACTTTTTCGCGCAATCACAATCGCAACAAGACCATACAATACATGTTTGAGGGAATGCCATCGCTCCAAAGTGGCTCCTTTGCAATGACCACTCTCTCCCTCGGTAGTGCTTTCTCCTCTAATGGTACGGCAGATAATGGCTACCGCAGTGCGCGCTTCCAGCAGTTCCTAGGTGCCCTCGATCGTTATCAAGCTCGACTACAACAGCGTTATGTAGGAACCACCTACCCTGCTGGACTCGGCTCATGGAGTGGACAACCCTACAACCCCGAAAATGGCGTAGTAGGCAAATATTCCAGTGAGGTGATGATACCTGCATTCTTGGAT
This sequence comes from Alloprevotella sp., assembly GCA_015259235.1. Taxonomy (GTDB): domain Bacteria; phylum Bacteroidota; class Bacteroidia; order Bacteroidales; family Bacteroidaceae; genus Alloprevotella. The sequence continues at coordinate 16,543 of JABZGM010000012.1, forward strand.
ACTTATACTTCCATGGGTGGAACTACGGACATCTTCCCCATCCTAACGAAGCTCTTGCCCAACTGGACGCTCACTTACTCTGGGCTGGCGTCACTACCTGCCTTCAAACGATGGTTCCGTGCCATCAACCTCAACCACAGCTATCGCAGTCTTTACAATGTTGGTTCGTACAATAGCTTCCAAAGCTATCGTTCCGCAGTGGATGGACTGGGATTCATCAGCAATGTGGAGAATGGTCGTCCACAACCTTCGTCGCAATTCGATATCTCGACAGTGAGCATCAACGAAAGTTTCTCTCCCCTCTTGGGTGTAGATGCCACTTTCTACAACAGCATGACTGCCAAACTGGAAATGCGTCGCACACGTGTGCTTACGCTCTCCATGGCTTCTCAGTTGCTCACCGAGACCCACTCCAACGATATTGTTGTGGGCTTTGGCTATCGGGTCAATGATTTCAAGTTCCCCACGTTTGGTGGTAGTGGTGTAAAAGGAAAAAGCAGCAAATCTCGTCGTTCAGCACGAAGTGCTTCAGCCAACAACTCCAACAACGACAGTTTTTCTGATAGTGCTTCGGGTGCATCTGGTGATGGTTTTGCCCACTCGCTCAACCTGCGTCTGGACCTCTCGTTCCGTGATCAGAGTGCGCTACAACGCAATCTCCTCACCACGCTTTCTCAAGCCACGAGTGGCAACAGAGCGGTGCAAATATCCTTCTCAGCAGATTATGCCGTATCGCGTTTCTTCACCATCTCTGCCTACTACGAACGACAGATGAACCGTCCGCTCCTCACCTCTTCCGCCTTCCCCACCACGGTGCAAGACTTCGGTATCAACCTCAAATTCCAGTTGGCGAGATAAACGGATGGGAACAATGACACCAAATCGGTCATTAGACCATTTGTCCTAAGTTTAGAACACTATCCATCATCTATGTTGCTCTGCACCAAACTTCTACGAGTAAATCTCGGAGGTAACAGAAAAAGCGTCGGAGATTTTCAAAATTTTCTCGGAGAAAATTCGAAAAAACTCCAACGTTTTTGGAAAAATCTCCGACGTTTTTTGAGAAACGTCGGAGATTTTTAGTGGTTTAATCGGACAAGGTCTTACACAACATGGAGAGGTACGCATGACTTCCTGAATTACCCCTCCTCAATGATGCGGTGACAAAGAGGTAACATTGGCATCATTGGGGAGGGATGGGCTAGATAAAGCGAAGTCTTGGAGTGCAGAAAATATGGGGAGGACGTCACTAACGATCCACAAGACACTCCTGAAATAGCTAGTTTTTCTTCACGATATACATTCCTGCAGGGAGGTCTTCGAAACGTCCTTCGAGGGGCGTGCCTTGGAGCGTAAACCAGCTGCAACCTTTCAGAGCTGATTCTTGCTGGGGAGCTGTGGAAATGCCACCTGCTGGTACTTGAGTGGTTTCAGCAGTACTCTCTGCTTCTTCTGTTTTGTAGGTGAAGTATCCGGTCTCTGGGTTCGCCATATCGCCACCATCTTTCATCATGTTGTAAGGCACTGCCCCTTTCAACTTGATGCAGTCTGCGAACATACTACGTGCTCCCTTCAGTTGCCACTCGTAATTACAATAGATAGTGGTTAATGCACTGCAATTGAAGAACATTTCAGACATAGTCTGCACGTTAGAGGTATTGAAGCTAGTGAGATCTAATGTCACCAATGAAGAACAGTCGGAGAACATTGACTGCATATTAGTTACTCTAGCAGTGTTAAAGCTAGAGAGATTGAGTGAAGTGAGAGAACGACAACCGCTGAACATATACTGCATCTCTCTAACTCTAGCAGTCTTGAAATGTGACAAGTGCAAAGAGCGAAGAGAAGCACAACCATTGAACATTGAATACATCTTCTCGACTTTATCTGTATTCAAATTCTCGAGTCCTTGAATCTTTTTAAGATTAGTGCAACCACAAAACATAAAGCTAGTGCTCCATGGGGAATACTCTTTGAAGGAAGCATCAAAGACAACAAGTTCTATGCTTCTATTGTCCTTGCATACCTCAGTATAACCACCTCCACATTTGATTAGTGTTTCAAAAGTTTCTCCCTCACGAGTGTCACGAAGAGTGTCGTAGTAGAAAGTGACAACAGTGCCGTTGCTGGTAAATTCAACGTAGGCTTCACGTAACATGTTGGAAGATTGTTCCATGATTTCACCCCTCTAAAGTCCTTCATCAGAAGGCTGCCGAACAGGGTTTGGGCAGTTTGGTTAATGATTATAGGATAGAACGACCGAAGCGGTGACCACTTTTCAGATAGGGAAGCGAGAATCTAACTGGGTCGTATATCTCTATATCCCCAAAAGCGGAAAAGGTAAACGAGAAATGCAGAGAAAAAATGATATTAATCTAACGGACATGAGAAAGTAAAAGAAAATGGTGGACACTTCACTAGGAAGTGTCCACCATTAATTATAGGCGAAAGTGCGTTATACTAAGACAAGTGCACTACAAGAAAGCGCGGAAAACACCATAAGAGAAGGTGTCGAGATAGCTGTAAACGCAACCCAAGATGCCGAGGAGCAAAACACCTGCTACGCAAATGGCGATGGCAGTGCGAGAATAACAGTCGCTTTTGAAAGTGGCAATGGGATTCTCACTAGGATTGATGTACATTGCTTTCACAATGAGGAGATAGTAGTAGAGTGAAATCACCGTGTTGATCAAGGCGATGAGCACCAACCAATGATAACCTGCGTGGAAAGCTGCCATGAAGACGAAGAACTTCGAGAAGAAACCAGCGAAGGGGGGAATACCTGCCAAAGAGAACAAGCAGAGCGTCATGATGAACGCGAGCTTGGGATTGGTGCGGTAAAGTCCGTTGTAGTCATCAATGCCTATCAAACCGCTGTTTTGCTCTACGACATTCATCACGGCAAATGCACCCATGTTGGCTGCCATATAGACGAGGAGATAGAAGACCATGGCTGTCATGCCTTGCGCTGTACCGCCCATGAGGGTGAGCACGAGGTAACCGGCTTGAGAGATGGCAGAGAATGCCATGAAACGCTTGAGGTTTTTCTGACGAATAGCGAAGAGATTGGCGATGGTGATAGAAGCTATGATAATCCAGAAGAAGGCAGTGTTCCAGGCTTCAAAGAGACCACCGTTAGCGGAGAATACCTTCGTGAGTACTGTGAAAAGCACAAAGGCTGCACTACCCTTAGAAATCACGCTCAAATAGCCCGTAACGACGGTGGGTGCACCTTCGTAAGTGTCGGCTGTCCAGAGGTGGAAGGGAACAAGAGAAATCTTGAAGCCCATGCCGGTGATGAAGAAGAGCATGCCGAGGAGGGTGAATGCGTTGGCTTCGCCTAAGAGTGCGAAGACTCCATCGAAATACAAGGTGCCAGTGCCACCGTAGACCATAGAGAGACCATAGAGCAACAAGCCAGCAGAGAAGAGGGCAAGCAAGATGAACTTGGCGCCTGCTTCGGCACTTTCGTAACGGTACTTATCGTAGCTCACGAGAGCTGCCATGGGAATGGAGGCTAACTCGAGTCCGATGAAGAACATGAGGAAGTGTCCGCTGGAGATCATGAAGTACATGCCAAGGAGGGTGAAGAGCGTGATGAGATAGAACTCACCTTGTTTCACCAAATTCTCCTGACGTGACATCCAACCATGTGCCATGAAGAAGGTGATGAGCGTGCCGATGCTGAGCACCGACTTGACAATGCCGCTCATGGCGGTGGTGACGTACATGCCACCAAAAGCGGTGGTGGCTGCATCGCCACTGAGTGTGGGCACGAGATTCAACAATGTGTGCG
>JABZGM010000130.1 GCA_015259235.1 Alloprevotella sp.
TTGTTGAGGAGTGATGGGTTTGATTTCCATGTCATTGCTCAACTTGTTCACACCTTCTACAACAATTCTGTCGCCGATGTTGAGACCTTTTGTCACCACATAAGTTTTTCCATCGTTTTGAGGTAATACTTCAATCTCGGTAGCTTTCACCTTGTTGTCTTTTCCCACTACATAAACAAACTTCTTGTTTTGGATTTCATAGGTGGATTTCTGTGCTACGAGTATTGCGTTGGTGTGGTGAACGGGGAAGGAGATTTGACCTGTTGCACCAGAGCGCAAAACGCTTTGGGGATTGGCAAAAGTGGCACGCATTTTCACGCTACCAGTGGATACGTCGAGCACACCAGACAGACTGCTCACTTTTCCTTTTTGTTCGTAGGTGGTGCCATCAGCGAGAAGGAGCGTGACTTCGGGTAGGTCTTTGACAGCTGCTGAACTTCCGCCGCTGGTGCGCGTCATCTCGAGGAGTTGTTTTTCGGTGAGGGAGAAATAAGCATACATGGTGCTGAGATTTGACACCACGGTGAGGGGTTCTGGACTGGAAGGTCCTACGAGTGTTCCCAAACGATAGGGAATGCTTCCTATGACGCCTGAACTTGTGGCGCGAATGGTGCAGAAACTCAACTGATCGGTGGCAGCAGCAAGTGCTGCTTTGGCTTGTCCTAGTTGTGCGCGCAACGTGGCAAGTTGGTTGACTGCAACATCCAAATCAAATTGCGACACAATGTCGCGTTGACGAAGCATGCGCTTGTTTTGCACAGTCAATTCTTGAGTTGCGATGGACGCTTTTGCCACATTTACAGCGGCGCGTGCTTGTTCCACGGCACTACGATATTGTGTAGGATCGATTTGAAACAAAGGCTGACCTGCTTTGACAAAATCGCCTTCGTCTACCAATTGTTTGACGATGTTACCCGACACTTTTGAACGGATTTCCACATCTTGCACTCCTTTAATAATGGCAGGATATGTGGTATTGAGATCTGCTGTTTGTGGACTGATGGTTTCGACAGCAAATTCGTTGCTAGATGGGAGAGAGGCTTGCTGTTTTTTGCCAGAGCAGGCAACGAGCGTGAGTGCCAAGAGAAGATAAGCTACTTTTTTCATTGAAGCATTTGTTTGGTTGCTGTTGTTGTTACTTGTGAAGACCGAAGCTCACCCTTCTAGTGAACTTTGGTAGTTGAGAAAGAACGCAAATCCAACAAACCCCGTTGGATGGGTTGTGAGATAATGTTGATGTGCGAATGATGAATGAGAAGGGCTATTCTCTCTGTCTTTGGGGAGGGACAGAGGTATAATCTCCTTTGAAAATCATTATAAGTTTTGGTGCACCTCGTTTCAAGAATCGTTTATCTTGCGGAAATGCAGAGCAAAGGTACAATAAAAACGCGGGGAGTTGATGCGTTTTTCCTGCAAATCGTGGTCGAAAATGCCCTAACTTAGGATTTTTTACAAGAGGATGAAATACGAGATGCTCGTTTGTAAAATGATATATTACAAAAAGCGACAGAAAAATATGCGGTAGTAGCCGAAATAGTCTCGCGTTGAGAAAACGCGAGGCTGATTTATGGGAAATAGTATGTATTAGTCACGGAGTTTGATGAAGCTTACACAAAGAGCTCCCACTGCGAGCAATCCTCCCGCAATAACGAGCATCAAAATTTCAGGAGCAAGTTGTCCGGGTACAGTAAAGACTTTCAAAATCAAACCACCGACCACTGCTGCCACGATTTGTGGGAGACAGATGGTGCCATTGAACAAACCGAGATAGGTTCCCATGTGTCCTCCTTTCAATGAATTGGTGAGGATGGTGAAAGGCAAGGCGAGCATTGCTGCCCAAGCGCAACCAATGAGGAGGAAACTTACGAAGAGAAGGTATTGATCGTGGATGAAATAAACCGAAGCAAAACCTATACCTCCGAGAAGAAGACTCAGCGCATAGATGAACTTTTGATTTTTGAAGAAGGGAATCACTGTTGCCCACAACACCGAACCCACGGCTTGCACAGCAAACAAAACACCCACCCAGTTGCCTGCTTCATTGTAAGCATTGCTCGTGGTGTTCAACACAACCACTCCGTCTTTCAACATTGTTGGTGTATGGAAAATGTTGTTTGCTATCGAACCATTGGTGTAAGTCCACATAAACATAAAGGCTGCCCAGCAGAAGAACTGCACCAAACCTACTGTCCAGAAAGTGGAAGGAGCTTTAACCAACAGTGCGAACACATTGGAAGACTCCGCTTTCTGTTTGATTGCTGTTTGATTGCTTGCGTTTGTCGCAGCATTAGGAGTAATTTGGTGATATTCGTTGTAGAGCTGAGGAGGATATTCCTTTACCGTCAGTGTGGTGTAGATGACACAGAAGATGAGGATGGCTGCACCACCATAGAAGGAATAAATCACCGTGTCGGGCACCTTTCCTTGTTCTGCTGTGTTGCTCACTGCCAACCAAGTGAGGACTATGGGGAAAAGATATCCCACAAGACTACCTGCATTGCAGAGGAACGATTGAATGGAGTAAGCCGTTGATTTTTGTTGTTCGTTCACCATGTCGCCCACCATCATTTTGAAGGGTTGCATAGCAATGTTGATACTCGTGTCGAGAAACATGAGAGATATCAACCCAAAAATCATTGCCACTCCCACGCTCATACCAAAACTTCCGGCATTAGGAAGAAGGCACATCACCAAAACAGCGATGAGAGCACCCACAAATAGATAGGGTATGCGTCGTCCGAAGCGTGTCCACGTGCGGTCTGAGAGTACACCGATGATGGGTTGCACCAAGATTCCCATCAAAGGGGGGAGAATCCAAAAATAAGAAAGATTGTGTGGGTCTGCACCTAGGGTAGAAAAGATGCGAGAAATGTTAGCACTTTGCAGTGCATACGCGATTTGTACGCCGAAGAATCCAAAACTCAAATTAAAGAGATGAGAAAAGGGAAGGCGAGGTAGATGTTTCATTTTTATAGTATATCTTGCGAATGGAGGCTTAGCGTTTGGTTTAACCCCAATCAGTCATTGTACTGTTATAGTGCTGCTCTTTTTCCTCTCTGCAATGTAGTGCTCTAGAAATAGAGCCTACTACATTAACAGAAAGTGAATTGCTGCTGCACCAAAGCGGTTGGTGTTATGCCAAAACGGTTGCCGCTGCGCGTATGAGGTATTAGATTACTATTGTCGGCCGCTTTGTTCCACCAAAGAGGTTACACGTTGATTGAAAGCTGTTTGTTGAAGCAAACTTTCGATGCTCAAGTGCATGCGATAGCGCCAGTAGTGTCGGGGATTCGCAGGAACGTTGATGCGTTCGCCTTCTACATCTGCAAAGCGCAGTTTTTCATCCATCGCAAACCAATCTTGGAGTGCCAAGATGGCAAGCATAGAAGGACTATTGAGATGACGGCGCACCACTTCTTCGCATACCCAACCTGGAGCATCTCCAGGAACTTCACCACCGAGGTGGAGCACATCGTAGTAGTAGCGACAAGTTTGACTGTAATCTTCACGCCACCAACCACGGAATGTAGCCATGTCGTGCGTGCCAATGGTGCAAACAGAGCGTTCGGGATACCATTCTACGTGACCAAATTCGTGTTTCGGATCTTTCGGCATGCGCTCAATTTCAAGAGAGAGCAATTGGAGTTCGTTCATCACCCAGGGCACACAGTCGGGCACCATTCCCAAGTCTTCGCCACAAGGAAGCATCGGAGCCGCTTCGCAAAGTTCTGGAAGTTTCTCCATTGCGCAGTCATACCAGAACTGGTTGTGACGTTCGTAGAAGTAGTGATTGTAAAGACTATTGAAAGCATCCTTCTCATGTTGCTGCAAACGTTCGAAAATCAAACTTTGTTGAGCAGCAATGCGAGGATGATACATGCCATGTTGTTTGTGATCTTCCACAAAAAGCACATTGTTGATGAGCGAGAATACACCATTCTTCAAAGCCTCAGCATTAGGCAACGACTTTCCTTCCTTGTTGAAATAAGCCTCAACCGCACGTTGTGTAGCATATTCTGGACGGAGCGACCAAACATCATAGTGACTATGTTCCAAGAAGGTCTGTTTCACCCATTCGCTTTGTTCTCCAAACACGCGATAAAGAATATCCTCGCAGATGAAAGGTGAAGTCATAAAGTCTTTTTGGAAATAAAGACCGAAACGTCCTATTTCCTCTGGCGACATAGGAAGCGCTGGAGAGAATTGACCGAGCAATCCTTGCACACTGTGACTTGGAATTTCCCAAATGCGGAAGAATCCGAGAATGTGGTCAATGCGATAAGCCGTGAAATACTCCGCCATTTTTGCGAATCTGCGTTTCCACCAGCGATAACCGTCTTGCTTCATCACTTCCCAGTTGTAAGTGGGGAAGCCCCAGTTTTGTCCGTTGGCAGAGAAAGCATCCGGTGGCGCACCGGCTTGACCATTCATATTGAAATAATAGGGTTCAATCCAAGCTTCAACCGAGTTGCGCGAGATGCCGATGGGAATATCGCCCTTAAACATCACACCTTTGCTGCGTGCGTAGTCGCTAGCAGCAAGCAGTTGCACGTGCAAGAGATATTGTATATAATAGTAGTAAGCCACCGACTCCCAAACCTTGCTTTCGGGTGCGCAAAGTTTCTCTATTTGGGTTGATTCGTAGGTGCTGTGTTCAGGCCACTTACTGAAATCGGGAGTACCATATTTGTCGCGAAGATAGGAGAAAGCGGCATAAGGACGCAACCAATGTGCGTTGTTGTCCAAGAAAGCGGTAAACTCTTTCGTCTTGAGCAACTCTTTTCCGGTTTCTCTGAATGAAAGCAACAAATAGTCGCGCTTCAGTTTATTGACGCGTTCGTATTCCACTTGAGGAAGCGCGTTGAGTTCGCGAAATTCTTTGTCGAATTGTGCTTGTTGCGCAGCATTTTTCAACTTTGGCACTTCTCTCAAGTCCACATACATGGGATGGAAAGCATAGATGGAGATAGAGTTATAAGGATAAGAATCCACCCACGTTCCCGTAATTGTGGTGTCGTTGATGGGCAAAATCTGCAACGCCTTTTGTTTAGTCGTCACTGCCCAGTCCACCATTTTCTTCAAATCTCCGAAGTCGCCCACACCCTGACTACCTTCGCTGCGGAGCGAGAAGACAGGAACGGCAGTACCTGCCACACGTGGGTGAATGTTGGAGAAATAAAGTTCTATTTCAGGTGCAAAAAAGTGCACACCTTCAGCGAGTTCAGGCACCACCAAGAGGCGATTGTTGCCACCTTCCCATTCTTCCACCTTGCCATTGCTGTCTACCGCCACAAATTTGTAGTCATAGGCTTTAGCAAATTGTTGTGCATCGAGTGTCAGTTGCCAGTGGTTTGCTGCCACTTCTTCAAAAACGATAGACCCTGTGGGTTGCCATGCGCCCAAGGCCTTACCTTCGCCCAAGATAGCGAGTTTCAGTCCGCGCTCCCGGAGTGTGGGACAAAGCACACGCAGCGTGTAGGTAGATTTAGCCAAAGAAGCTGTAGCTGGATGCCCCTTTCCGAAATCTCCTGAAAAGGCGAGCGAGAAGAGAGCATTGTGTTGAGGTAAATCGCGCCAGTTGTCATTGGCAAAATAAGCAGCTTCTACTTGACTTTCGGCGTGAATGATGTGTCGCTGTGCACCACGTTCTTGGCGTACGCGTTGATGTCCACGCCACACACTGTATCGATAAGTCACTAATTGTCCGGCATGACGATCAGACAATTTGACGGTAGTCTCCCAGTGTTGGCCATCTTCGGTGGATAGAGCGACAGGCTGATTAGCATTGCCATCGATTTCAACAGCAATGTGCTCTCCCCATTGAGTGAGATAATTGAGTTGGAAGTGGATAATCATATTGCGTTACTTTTGGTTCAATTTTATCTTGTGACTTCTTTGCTAAGAAAGTGTCATTCGGTCTCCAAAAATACAAACTTCTTTCGACTTAGCGTACTTTTTTACCCTAAAAATGCAATGTCTACTGCAAGAAAACGGTTGACAAGTGCCCAAATTTAAGCGGAGGTATATAGGTTGCTTTAGTGTGGAAGTC
>JABZGM010000131.1 GCA_015259235.1 Alloprevotella sp.
GCGCATGGCACAAAGCCCAATAATCAGCGAGGAAACAGGCGCGAGCAGAAGGTTTACATAGAGAATCATTTCGGAATAAGTGGCTGGTGGAATGTTCTGCATTTCGCGCACGTTATCAAGAATGGTTGGTCCTGAATGTGTTGGCGAGATATACCACAGATTGTTGGCTTTTAGCAATTCTTGCGTATGTGGATCAGAAACCGCAGAAAACAAGGTGTTTATAAAATGTCCATTATCAAAGAATTGCATGTAGCAATAAGTTGCAATGGCTGCCCAAATAGAGGCATACACCATGCTAAAATATGCATGGCCAAAGCCTTTGAAAAAGGAAAAACGTTTGGTGGAAGCCACAATACTGCGGTATTTAAAGGTCAATCTGCCCACGATGATGGGATAGACTACGATAAGTATAGTAGAGATGAGGGAGGCTGTACTACTAGTAAGTCCTGCCAGCATCGTACCAAGCAATACAATGAGAATGAATCCTAAGATGACGCCATGTTGCATTGCAAAAGCATTCATTTGAGTTAAGGGGCTAGCAGGTCTTGTAGAGGTGTTTTTAGTTGCCATATTGAACTTTTCTTGTGGGATAGCTCCTATGCTTTAGTCTTGCGACCATAGTCGTTAGGAACTTTGATAATAGAAGTAACCCAGAATGTCACAGGGATGAGGCACATCACTAGAATGAAACTTGTGTAATAGCCTAGTTGGTCCGCTATCCATCCTGCTGTGAAACCTGGGATTGTCATGCTTAATGCCATGAATCCAGTGCAAAGTGCGTAGTGTGAGGCTTTGGATTTCCCTTGGGCAAAGTAGAGTAGGAAAAGCATATAAAGTGTAAACCCAAAGCCGTAGCCAAATTGTTCTAGTGCAATCGCCAAATTAGCCCAAAGGAAGTTTGTGGGCTGATAATAAGCTAATAGACAATAGAAATAGTTGGGCAGAGAGATGGCTATGACCATGGGCCATTTCCATCGTTGAAAACCATGACGTGCTACAGCCATTCCCCCTAAAATACCTCCGAGAGTGAGGCCTATAACCCCAACTGTACCATAAGCAAAGCCAAACTGTTGAGTAGTGAGGGCTAAGCCTCCATGTTCCACTTTTGCCGTGAGGAATAAGGGGAAGATTTTAGTGAGAAGAGCTTCCGGTAATCGGTAGAATAGCATGAAAACGATGGCAGAACCAATCATGGGTTTCTGGAAGAACGTGAGAATTGTTGTTCCAAACTCTTTGGTTGCTTCCTCAAGAGTGAGACGATGTTCGTTTTCGTGGGCATTGTGTTCCACCTTAGGTAATGCCCAAAGGTGGTAACCTGCTGTTAAAAAGAGGAGAATTGCTATTGTACCTAGTCCTATGCTCCAAGCCAATGGAACGTTTCTCGTAATAACTTCCCAATTACCAATGTACATGAGCAAGAGTCCTTCCGTGAAGATCGTTGCTAGTCTGTAGAAGGTGCTACGAATGCCCACATATTGTGCTTGGTCATGTTCACTCAATGCTATCATATAGAAGCCATCTGCAGAGATGTCATGTGTAGCACTAGAGAAGGCAATGAGGAAAAATAGCGCAAGAGAGGCTTGAACGTAGTAACTCGTTGGGATGCTAAAAGCAATAAGGGAAAGTGCCATGCTCATGAGCGCTTGCATAGTTAGGATCCACCAACGCTTCGTCTTGAACATCTCCACGATTGGACTCCAAAGAGGCTTGATGACCCAGGGCAAACTCAGCCAGGCACTGTAGGCTGCACTCTCTGTGTCACTAAGTCCAAATCGCTTGAACATAATCAACGATACCACCGTCACAATGATGTAGGGTAGACCTTCTACAAAGTAGAGCGATGGAATCCAAGAAAGTGGATGTCGCTTGGAATTATTCATACTTGGTTTCAATTGTGGCGTTCTTGTAATAGTGGAGAAGAATTTCTTCGTAGTTGTAACCTTCTGCCCCCATCATTGCGGCACCAATTTGACAAAGTCCGACCCCATGCCCCCATCCTGCGCCATAAAGGTGGAAGTTAGCTGGGAGCCCTTCGGCTGTTTCACCAGAGGTTTCAACGACAAAGGCACTAGAATAGAGGTGCGTGTGAGAAAGAGCACGGCGAATCTCGAGTTCCTTACCGATAGTCATGGTCTTATCTGTACCCACCAACTTAAGTCGAATGATGCGTCCACTATCTCCGCGTTCGATAGGTATGAGCGCTTTGATGTTGCCTAAGTTTAGTCCCAACTTTTCTTGTATAAGATGGGAAATTTCTTCTTGAGAATAAGAGACTTCCCAACGATAAAAGTCTGCTGTTTCTTGGTCGTAGTCGTTTAGAATTTGCGCCAGAATTGTTTGATCTTGCGTATGACAGAAAGCTGCAGGTGTAGATTTAATCCAAGCTGTAGCTTGTTGCTCGTTGGTTAAGTCTACTTCTGAGGCGGTCTGTTCGTTGTAAGACTTGGGGAGCAAGTCGCGAGTTGCTACCAAATAGGGCTCATCTTGATCTTCCCAGCAGGAAGAGAAGCGTTCGGTCATACCGCCACAGCATTTAGAGAAACGAGCATCGCAGATGTCTCCTTCAGACATTAGCACAAGTCCACGCGTTTCGTTAATCGCTTGAAGCACTTCAGGACGTGAAGTGGTGGGTATTCCTTGGTAGCGCTGGCAGTGGTCATCTGCGCATACATCAAAGAGAGTGTGTTCTTCACGTCCATACCAGCGGATATATTCATCGTCTTTGCGTTGGAAGGTGAAGAAGTTGCCCTCTCCCTGTGCATTGTTTCTGCGTTGCATCATCATGCGGAAGAGCCAACTACGGCTAACCACGGCATGAGCCTTGAGCAGTTCGAGTGAAGCATTTGGACTCATCTCTGAAGAAATTACACTTTCAAGGTATAGCTCAGCCGGAATATGGTTGATGGCAAGGATAGATTCTTCATGAACCTTGAAGTAGAGCGCACCATGGAAGGTTTGATTGAGCTTACGTTCCCAGTGGAAGTTGATGCCAATGGGGACACTTTGAAGGGTAAATGATGCTTCGTTGAGAGGAGTGTCGGGGAGGAAGGACAATTCACTGTAAGCATTGCCATTCCATAGGATTGTACCATCTTTATATTCTACGGTTTGAGTACCCGAGATGACGTGTCCTTTAGCCGAGAAAGGAGTGTTGAGCATGAACTCGATGCGAGAGTGGCTCATAATAGCAACCTCTACATTGGGCTCTCGTCGACCGTTGAAGAGATTGGTCTTACGACGGGCTGCATTGTTAGAGGCTGCCTTGTGCAGTTTGCGAGTGATGGCAGCGATTTCTGTTTCAGAAAGCGTTACTTCTGCTAAAATAGAAGCTGCTTGTTGGGACGTGAGCGCATCAAAGTCTTCATGGCGTGGAGTAATAATCAATCCTGCCATGTCTATAGCCCCAGGAGAAATCAGGCGTTGTTCGGGACCTTCGGCTGCATAGCACGCAGGACGGTGTTTTTTGCGAGGGAAGACAATCGTAACGGTAGTATCTGGGTGTGCAGCATGACCGGACGAACGCCATGCAAGAAGATTCACGTCGGGTTCACTCATGCCCGAAGCAACGGGGAGTGCAGATAAGAGTTTAGAGAGAAGCAACTGATTACCTTCTGCCTTTTCTCCAATCACCACAAAGGCAGGGCAGGCGTAGTTGCGCAATAAATAGATACCTTCGTTTTTATGTGTGTAGCCCGCTTCTTCTACTTCTACAATCTCTTCAGTAGATATCGGATAGATGCGTTCAAGGCTTCCTTCGTATTGTGCCCAATCGCGTTCAAGAGGAACGACCCCTCTTGCACCTGCTTGGAAGTGCATATGGTCGGGGGCAGAAGCTCCACAGCGAGCACCATTGTAAAATACAAGGAAGTCGGGTAACTCCATTGCCATTTTACAGAAATCTCCTAAACGTCCTTTGAGTGATTGTGGGGTGTGACGACGACTCACAATCGTGAGGTGTTGAGGAAGGATGGGGTAGGGGTTGATCAATACTTGGTATTTACCTTCTACAGGTAGGCACGTTTGTACCTTTGGGCGATGGTTGTCACAGAGGAAACAGGGACGTTTCTTCAGAAAGTCTTGAGTAATATTGGCTTTTGTGGAGTGAATGCGTGTAGGATTGTGCTGCGCTGCGAGTGTACAGGTGGTAGTAGGGAGAGATTTTAGTTCAGTAGAATGGTGAAGTGCCTCGAAGCGTTGGCGTACTTCTTCCCAAGCAAAGAGTTGTTGTCGGATGAAATCTACTACTTCTGACTGTTGAAGATTATGATTCCAGCGAAGGTTCATTTGTTGTCTTGCCTGAATCTCAATGGTACGCAACTGATCTTTATAAGCGTTATGGCGGTTCACAGCATCAATGGCAAGAGCTGCATCAGAATTCCCTTCCCATCGGCGGCAAAGATAAAGCTCGTCATAGATGCGTCCAATGCGATAGTGACGTGAAATCGCGAGCCCCAGTGCATAGTCTTCACCGTAGCTTGTGTTGGGGACACCAATGCCGCGTAGTATTGTTACGTCAAACGCACGTGGAGCTCCCAAACCATTGATACGCAACGCATTGTTTCTGCCATTGTCTGGCGTCCATTCAGCATGAGCGATGAGACCCGGAGGTAGAGTGTTGAGCGAGAAATCCACCATACGATAGGCTCCTATCATCATAGCTGCCTTTTGCTCGCGAAAGGCTGCTACAATACGAGTTAAGACATCAGTACCGCTATAAAGATCGTCGGAGTCAAGTTGAATGGCAAACCGACCACAATGTTCGCTGCGGATGGCTAAATCCCAGCAACCTCCTATTCCTAGGTCGGTTTGTTGAGGCGTTAGCACTTTAACTCTCGAATCAGTAGCAAGTTTCTCTAAAATATCGCTTGTACCATCGGTAGAATGATTATCAACGACAATGACATTATAGGAGAAATCAGCAACTTGTGACAATGCTGACTGAACAGCATCGGCAATAGTGCGCACACGATTGCGCACAGGAATGATGACTGATGCCACTACTGGGAACTGCTCGGTGTTTCCTTGGAGAGGCACGGTTGGAAGGGAGGCGATTTCTGTTGAAACATGACAAGAGGAGTTGCCCTTATCAGTAGGATTCAGTAAAGAGGCAGGGAAAGATGTTGGGACCTCGTCGAATTCTTCGGGAGAAATCCATGCACCAATTTCCTTGAGATGCTGAGTGAAAGCCTTCTCCATCTCTAGTTGTACTTCTCGAGCCGAAGGATTAACGTAGTCGAATTGCTTTTCGCCACTCTTGCGAACGTCTGTTTCTATCATGGAATAGAGAGGCTCACGCAGATGTACGAGGTTGCCGCTACGACTAAGGAAGAGGCGTAGCGCATAAGGGGCTGCATATTTGTAGCGTTGCTTGTGCCCTACTGCGAACTGTCGGAGTAAATCACCACGAACAAGCCACAAACCACCAAAATCGAAGTCGTCGCGAACAGAGCCTAATTGGTAGTCATTGACAGGATGAATCGTGGGAATTGTGAAACTTCCATCTTCGTTTTCTTGTTGTTCCCAACGATCTGCATATACCATCGAAGCATTGGTGTCTTTGGCTACTTGTAGCATACGATCAATACAACGATAATTGGGTAAGAATCCCTTGGGTTGTAAGAATAGAAGTACAAATTCAGCAGAGCTTTCGCGAGCAATAGTGCGTATGGTCTTAGAAGAAGTGGGTAAATCTATACCTATTGTCGAAAGAGCTTCTGGAAGCTGTGAAATATCGTCCTGTAAAACGTGCACACTTTCCACGGCAGGGTGAGCTGTCATGGAAAGTGCGGTGTCAATGTTTTGAGAAGGACGGCAATAGATGAAGAAATCAATAGATGCAGTCATATCTTATTAAAGCTGTTTCCGCCCGAAGGGGAAGAATACCGTTTGAACTTCCTTGCACTCTCTTTAGATAGAGAGGGATTCAAGTGGGTATCAAACGGGTTAAAGGGTATCGGAAGTGGTTAGTTTGAGCTTTTTGCCTTGTTCATCGATGTCAATGTGGAGAACTGGCTTCTGTTCACCATCTAAGAACAGGTCGCAGAT
>JABZGM010000132.1 GCA_015259235.1 Alloprevotella sp.
CGAAGAGAGCTTTGGCGGAAAATTCTACTTTGAGGTGTTCTACTGAAATCATTCCACTGTTGTTCGTTGAAGCTTTTGAGGTCGAAAGCCACATTTTAGTCGCAAATTTACGAAATTCTTTACTATTGGACAATTTTCTAAGCCTTAGTCCATTATCATCACTGTTCATTTAACGTCCTCAGTAAACTCTTTTGCCTTCAATCCTGTTTAGAATCAACCATACCGCAGATATAACCTAACCTCTCCATCAACATACGAGCATACCACACCATCCTTTCACCCAAAGTCTTTGATTAGGAAAATCAAGAATCAATCCCCTCTGTCTGCACGGCACTTTTGAAATCACTTCTAGATGGCTTCGTGCATTTGAAACAATCATGCTTGTCAAACAGCACAAATATCTGATTCCAAAAGAAGTAGTACATTTCACCTCATACTGTACGCTAAGAGATAGCACTTTACAGCAGTCTACATATTTTAAGGCGTAAAAATAGAATATCTATTTGGCAGAATGCAGAGAATTCGATATATTTGCAGAATTGAAACTTATTATCCGTTCCAATGAAACCTGTTTTCTCTAGATATTTCCTCTTATTACTCCTCATAATTAGCAGTTTTTTCTCGGCGGCAGCACAAGATCTCATCGCTCGTCAAGCCCCTATTGACCGCCGCATCAAAGCTGTAGACTCCCTCACCATCAATCGTGTGATTCACAAGGCGAGTTTCTCCAACTACGAAAGCAATGACCTCTACAATTCGTGGAATACTTCTAAAGTGCATTGCTACTCCAATGTTGAGCTCCCCGAAACGCACCGCATTGATTTGCGTGGTTTTCACATGCCCACGCCAAGTCGCATGGTAACCTCTCATTTTGGCTATCGTCCCACATTCCGCCGTTACCACAAAGGACTTGACATCAAAGTCTACACTGGTGACACTATCGTCGCTGCCTTCGAAGGAAAAGTACGCATCGTAGGCTACGAAGCTTCTGGCTATGGCAACTACGTTGTCATTCGTCACAAGAATGGTTTGGAAACCATCTATGGTCACCTCTCCAAGAGCATTGCTCAAATTGGAGAAGTCGTAAAAGCCGGACAACTCATCGGTCTTGGTGGTAACACAGGACGCTCCTTTGGTTCGCACCTCCACTTTGAAACTCGTTTCCTCGGTATCGCCATCGACCCCACGTTGCTCTTCGATTTCCCCAATCAAGATGTCACTGCCGACTATTTTGTCTTCAATCGCAGCGACTGTCAAGGTGGACTCCTCACTCAAGTAGGGGGCGCAGGAAGTCAGCAAGATTTGGCACAGGTGGACCATTCTAATCGCAAGGAATTTCCCAACAACCAGCCTACTCATCCCAAATCACAACCACAAGTAACAGGCAACTTCTACCAAGTGAAAAACGGAGACACTCTCTACAGCATCTCTCGTAAGATTGGAATTTCAGTAGAAGACATCAGCCGTTTCAACAATTTAGGTAGCAAACCCGTACTCCACACCGGACAAATCCTTCGCTACTAAGTTCTAGATAAGCACAGACCTCAAAGCTTTAGGGAAATCCCAACCAAGGATTCCACATCAAGTATTCAGCGAGAAACAGATTTTGCAAACACCACATGACAATAATTTGTCAGGTGGTGTTTTTCGTATTTACCAGCTGCAAAATCCAGTTTACACAATAGTAGGTAACTCTGCGCAAAACGCTAGAAAATAGCACCCTTACGGCAAATTGCAGC
Source organism: Alloprevotella sp. (assembly GCA_015259235.1). Classification (GTDB taxonomy): domain Bacteria; phylum Bacteroidota; class Bacteroidia; order Bacteroidales; family Bacteroidaceae; genus Alloprevotella. Next base: position 1,740 of record JABZGM010000132.1, read on the forward strand.
TAAAATAGTTGTTAAGTACAAGTGGAATCAGTATATTTGCAGCAGACAATGTAAATCCCATCATGAATCAAACAACAACACTTCCCGACGTAGTCTTCGAAACAAGCTGGGAAGTCTGCAACAAAGTCGGTGGCATCTACACCGTACTCTCAACTCGCGCCAAGACGCTCCAACAGCAACTTAAGGATAACCTCATTTTCATCGGACCAGATCTCGGTCAAGGTGGAAAAGACAACCCTCTCTTCATCGAAGACAAAAAAATCCACAAAGACTGGAAGAAAAGTCTTCAAGATATTGGGCTCACCATCCGCATCGGACGTTGGGACATCCCCGGACAGCCTCTCACCGTCCTCGTAGATTTCCAACCCCTCTTCGCGCAAAAAGACGAGATTTATGGTCGTGCATGGGAACTTTTCCAAGTGGATTCTCTCCACGCCTATGGTGACTACGACGAAGCCTCCATGTTCTCCTATGCAGCAGGTAAAGTAGCAGAAGTCATCACTCAACAGTCCTATTCTGGAAAACGCGTCATTTACCAAGCTCACGAATGGATGTCAGGTCTCGGCATGTTGTTCTTGCAACACAACTGCCCTGAAGTGCGCACCATCTTCACCACTCACGCCACGAGCATCGGTCGCTCCATTGCGGGCAACAACAAATTGTTGTATGCCTATTTCAATGGCTACAATGGTGACCAAATGGCTCGCGAACTCTCGATGGAAGCAAAACACAGCATCGAGAAACAAAGTGCACATCGCACTCATTGCTTCACCACGGTGTCTGACTTCACAGACAAAGAGTGCGCGCAACTCCTCGACAAACCTGCTGACGTGGTGCTTCCCAATGGTTTCGAATTGGACTTCGTGCCTAAGGGAACAGCTTTCACCAGCAAACGCCGACAAGCGCGTCAACGCATTTTCCAAGTGGCAAAAGCGCTCACTGGACAAACTTTTGACAACGACACGCTCATCATTTCCACTTCGGGTCGCAACGACTTCCGCTGCAAAGGATTCGATGTCTATATGGAAGCGATGAAGCAACTCAATGAGCAATTACGAGGTACGAACCAACAAGTGCTTTCGCTCATTGAAGTGCCATGCTGGTTGCTTGGTCCTCGCACTGATGTGCAGGAGCGTTTGCAACTGAAAGGTAAAAAAGCAGAGGCAATCAACACTCCGCTTCACACACCTATTATTAGTCACGACTTATATAACCTCAACGAAGATCGCATCGTCAATCTCATCAAGAGTATGGGATTTGAAGACTGCACGAACAACAACGTGAAAGTTATTCTCGTGCCTTGCTATCTCGACGGAAACGACGGTATCTTCGATCTCCACTATTACGACCTGCTCACGGCTAACGACTTGACGATTTATCCCTCATATTACGAACCTTGGGGGTATACTCCTCTGGAAAGTGTAGCTTTCAAGACTCCTTGCATCACCACAGATTTGAGTGGTTTTGGTCAATGGGTGGACAGTGTGCTCGGACGCACTGGCACTTTGACCGATGGGGTGAGCGTATTGCACCGCGACGACAACAACTATTTTGAGTGCGCAGCTGAAATCTGTCAGGTGATTCAGCAATTTATGAATGCTCCAAAAGCTGATCGCGACAAGATGCGTCGTAATGCTGCAAAATTTGCCAACAAAGCTCAGTGGGAAAATTTTGTTGCCTATTATTATAAGGCGTATGAATTTGCCCTCAACAAGTAAGAAATAACAATACATACACACAATGAACGTAAAAATCACAAATGCCAACCAACCTAGTTGGAAGAATGTGACTGTAAAGAGCCACATCCCTGCCGCGTTCCAACCTCTTGATGAAATTGCGCACAACCTCTGGTTCTGCTGGAATCAAGAAGCGCTCGACCTTTTCCGTAGTTTGGATGCTAAAATTTGGGAAGACGTGGATCAAAATCCCGTAGAACTCCTCAACCGCATCTCTTATAAGCGTCTCACCGAACTCAGCGAAGACAAAGAAGTTTTGGCACGCATCAAAAAAGTGTACAAACTCTTCCGCGACTACATGGACGAAAAGCCCAACGCTAAGCGCGCTTCTGTGGCTTATCTCTGCATGGAGTATGGTATGAACCACAATGTGAAGATTTACTCTGGTGGTCTTGGTGTGCTCGCTGGTGACTATGTGAAGGAGGCTTCTGACTCTAACGTAGACATGTGCGCTGTAGGTTTCCTCTATCGCTATGGCTATTTCTCACAAACGCTCTCTATGGACGGTCAGCAGATTGCTAACTATGAAGCACAAGACTTCGACCGTATGCCTATCGAACGTGTGCTCGACGCTAACGGCAACCAAGTGGTGGTAGACGTTCCTTTCTCTACTTTCACCGTTCATGCACTCATTTGGCGCGTTAATGTGGGTCGTGTGCCTCTCTATCTGCTCGACACTGACAACGAGATGAACTCTGAGTTCGACCGTCAAATCACTCACGCTCTCTATGGTGGTGACTGGGAAAACCGTATGAAGCAAGAGTATCTCCTCGGTATCGGTGGTATCCTAGCCCTCAAGAAGCTCGGCATCGAAAAAGACGTTTATCACTGCAACGAAGGTCACGCAGCACTTGCTAACCTCCAACGTCTCGCAGACTTCGTGGAAAGTGGCTTGAACTTCGACGAAGCGCTCGAACTCGTTCGTGCTAGCTCTCTCTACACTGTGCACACTCCTGTGCCTGCTGGTCACGACTATTTCGATGAAGCTCTTTGCGGCAAATATCTCGGTCAATTCCCTGGCCGTCTTGGCATCAGCTGGGATGACTTCATGGGTCTTGGTCGTCAAAATCCCAACGATAAGGGTGAGCGTTTCTGCATGTCTACCTTCCTTTGCAAGACTTGTCAAGAAGTCAACGGCGTAAGCTGGTTGCACGGTAAGGTGTCTCAGCTCATGTTCCAAGATATCTGGCCCGGTTACCTCCCTGCTGAATCTCACCGCGAACACAAGATTCTCACTCACGACGAATACGCTGAGGTTTACAACGTGAATCCAGAAGAAAGTCACGTGGGATATGTCACCAACGGTGTGCACTACCCTTCTTGGTGTGCTAGCGAGTGGAAAAACCTCCACAAGAAGTACTTCGGTGAAGGCTATATCAAGGATCAAAGCAACCAATCTCTCTGGGAAAACATCTACAAGGTATCTGACAAGGAAGTTTGGGAAACTCGTGTGGCTTTGAAGAAGAAGCTCATCGACTACATCCGCGAACGTTTCCGCGACAACTGGCTCAAGAACCAAGGTGATCCTGCTCGTGTGATGTCACTCCTCGACAAGATCAATCCCAATGCCCTCATCATTGGTTTCGCACGCCGCTTCGCTACTTACAAGCGTGCTCACCTCCTCTTCTCTGACCTCGATCGTTTGGCAAAAATCGTCAACAACCCTGACTACCCCGTGCAATTCCTCTTTGCAGGTAAGGCTCACCCTGCTGACGGTGCTGGTCAAGGTCTCATCAAGCACATTCACGACATCTCTCAACGTCCTGAGTTCATTGGTAAGATCATCTTCCTCGACAACTACGACATGGAGTTGGCTCGTCGCCTTGTGAGTGGTGTAGACATTTGGATGAACACTCCAACACGTCCTCTCGAAGCTTCAGGTACTTCTGGTGAAAAGGCTTTGATGAATGGTGTTGTGAATCTCTCCGTACTCGATGGTTGGTGGTATGAAGGCTATCGCGAAGGTGCTGGTTGGGCACTCACCGATGTGCGCACTTACCAAGACCAAGGTCAGCAAGACAAACTCGATGCTGCTACTATCTACAGCTTGCTCGAAAATGAAATCATTCCTCTCTACTACAGCCGTAGCGCCTCTAAGGGTTACAGCGAAGGTTGGGTGAAGACCGTGAAGAACTCTATCGCGCAAATCGCTCCTCACTACACGATGAAGCGTCAGCTCGATGACTACTACGATCGTTTCTACAACCCTCTCCGCGATCGCTACACCGTGATTTCTGCCGACAACAATCGCATTGCACGCGAAATCGCAGCTTGGAAAGAAGCCGTTACTCAGCGTTGGGATAACATCCGCGTGGTAGAATCTCAACTTTGCGACAACCTCTATGGTGGCAACTTGGTGAGTGACACCGAATTCACCGTGCGCCACGTTGTAGACGAACAAGGCTTGGAAGATGCCATCGGCATTGATCTCGTGGTGATGCGTCAAGACCCCGAAACTGGCAACGACGTGATCTACAAGACTTATCCTATGCAAGTGGTGAAGAACGAAGGCAACCTCTACACCTTCGAACTTAAGACCGCTATCGACGTGGCTGGTTCATTCCGCAC
>JABZGM010000133.1 GCA_015259235.1 Alloprevotella sp.
GTGCGAGGTTAAGACCCTTATATTTGAAATGCATAACTATTTATATTTGTAGGAATCAAAGACAGGAAGTGCAAAAGCAGCGGGTCCAGTCGTTGTTTGACCATTAGATGTATTGACAATTACACCATTTTGTGCAGCCCAAGCATTGGGATAGGGCAGCAAATGCTTTACAGCACTATTGGGGTCGTTCTGGATTTTAGACACAAGCTGAAGTTCAGCTGTAGTAGGCAAGCGCCAAGAACCGTGATAACGGAGAAGGTCCCCTTTTGAGTTCAAATATGGAAAAGCGTCAGATACAACGTAATATACAACCTGATCTGCTCTAAGCGGCCAATTAGCACCATATTTTCTCATTGTTGGTTCGTCCATACCAACAATTTGATGTAATCCACCAGGTCCAAATTGATCTTCGTAGTACTTCTTTGCCAACTGTTCGGCAGATTTATACACACGAACACGATAAGGGGCAAATCTATCTGCGGTGAAAAGTCGGTTACCTCTGTCGTCAAGCGGAGAAACTGCCACTAGTGTTCTCTGTTCAGGTCGAAGACGGGCATCTTGTCCGAAATATGAAGTCCTCACCCAAAAACGAAAGCGACCACGTTCACTATACAAATCCCCCAACTCGTATTTTTCAGCCGCTGTACGTCCAGGTTTTGACTCTAGTACTTCAATTCTTCGTAATACAGCATGTTCGCGAGCAACCCCATTTTTAATCTCTTCATTAGTATACTCACCAGATTGAGGAGCAGGTTGACTGTTACTCCATTGCGAAGCGATAATAAACTCTGGAGAAATAAGTTGATTTGACTCAGCATCCTTTTTAGTACTGCCATCTGAAGATGCAGCATCTCCCATCAACATACCGGTCTGAGGTACAATAGTGTGTACTGTATACAAAAGACCATTTCTAATTACAGAGTTTTCAACCCTTGCACCAAAAGCGGAATACCAGTAAGTTCTAATCCCTTCGGAAATTTTCGCTGTAACATAAATCGGAGGATATTGTGTCACCGTAATGGGCACGGGTGAAAGAACATTCGTATCCTGTTGCTTCGCAGTAAAGCGAATAGTCAGTGGCACATAATTGATGGGCACAGGACTCTTCACCTTGATGAAAGTGCGACCATCGTGCGAAGTCAGTGAAATAGCAATCTTTGATTTGTCAGCTTTTACAGTTGACTCATTACCCTCTTTGTCGTAGGTCTTATACTCCGCATCCACCACACGGAGCGTAGCCTCATCTAGAGGAACGTCCGAAATGTACTGGATTTCTAGTTCGTCAGTAGCACGCATTTCGGGATTGGTTTGTGTCACCACCAAATAGTGAGCCTCCGCGATGTTACCATCCACGGGATCAGTAGCTGTCCAGTTTTCCACAGCAATAGAAGACTGTAAAGTCACAGGATTTGAAGCTTCACTACTTCCCTCTGCCGTGATGCTAGTTTGAATGTCGTAGACCGTGTTGCGCACCAAACGATTCCAAGTTTCCACCGTGGAATTGCCAGAAGGCAGCACGTTTTTCAAAGGAATCTTGTAATAACTGTCTTTTTCGGCGTTGTTAGCGCGCAGACGAAGTTTGATGAGCAAATGCGTTTCATTGTTCACATCGTTGCCCCATGCGTTGGGATAGGTGTAAAAGGGAATGGGACGTGCAAAGAATTCGGCACCTCCAAAACGGCGCTTTCCCATATCTTGAAAATTGGTCTGACCATTGTTGATGTAGTTGCGACCAGACTCAAGCATAGTAGCCGAAAGCACACGAGTGTTGTTCACCCCATTGACCAAAGCAATTTGAGGATTTCCCACAACGGTGAAGTTCTCACCGGCATTTCCGCGGATATTAGTGGGAGGAGCTAGACGCACACGCAACTTGACAGCTGCACGACTTAAAGCAATAGTCCCACTAACCGCAATCTCTCTCTGATTGTTGTTCCAACGATAGGTTTGCACATTAGCAACACCATCCATCAAGAAGTCGGCTTGCTTTTCTGCTGGATTGTTTTGTGCACCCAACACATTGGTGCCAGACGACACAAGATTTTGTAATTCAGAATAGCGTTTTCCTTGCAAATCGGTGAGTGATCCATGAAAATTAACAATGATCACCATTCTCAGATTTTTCCCTTGATAGGGGTTGCCATTCTTTTTCACAAACACGCGGGCTTCTCCTTGGAGAGCATCAGCAGTAGTCACCCCCAAAGGGTTCGTGTTGCCTTGTGGATAAAGCATCAGGTCGCCTTTCACAGTGCTTTGCATACCACGCTGCGTGTCTCCTTCATAGAAGAGGGCATACATATTGTTGATTTTTGTCTCGTTGAGTCCGCCATTCACAAACTCGTTGGCACTTTCGGTGGCACGAGTGTCTCTAGCCGAGCGCACAGCCTTAGCCTCATTGAGGAGGGAAAAACCGAACGACAAGACATCGCAATTGGCAGTGTCTACGACAACCGACTGGGGGGTGTCGAGCATATTGACGTCATTGGCACAACTTCCGCTGATGAGCAGACCTGCGCCCAAGCCAAACACAAGCGTGGTCGCATAGCAAGTGCGAGATATCCAAGAACTCCAACGGCTTTGCACTGCTGTAGTCTTTATGGGAAGGAAATGAGAGAAATTCATACGAATAATTAGCTTGTTTGACGAATCAAAATGCGACGATTAGGACCAATTCCACCTCCTAAGATGGGGACTTCTTTCCCGTCAACGGTGAGATACAATTCGGTGCTGCGCAACACGCCAGTCCAAGGTTTCTTGGCTCTCACAGTGATTACTATTTGATTATCACTGGTCAGACCGTAAGTTGCATTGTTGTCAGCAAATTCAAAGTCTAAATGATTGGTAAGCGTGAAGCGCCAATGCCCTCCTTGCGGACTTTTCACCTTAAATCTTAAGGTAACAAAGGTAGTATAAGAGGGGTCGAGGTTGATCCAATTGCGATGACCATTAGGAATGCTTACTCCTGGCTGACCAGCTACAGGATTGTTCGCATTTCCCACCGTTTCCACTTGCGCAGGTGCGTAGTCTTTTTGAGACGCTTCTTTGTTCCAAGGCAAAATGTTCCAGTTGAAAAGAACCACATTTTCTTCCCAGCCTTTTACTTCGACATTGGCAACATAGTGCAAATTACGCACAATACTTCCCGGACTTCCTCCGCCGATGAATTTATCGCTATATCCAGATTCAGAGAAAAGTTGCTGATTGCCTATCAGAGGAACGAAACCGCTTTTCTTTTCCTCGCCGTGTTTAGAAAAAGTGAATTGCACATAGGCAGGAGCAGCGTTGAGACTCACAAATTCAGGCAAATAAAAGGTACGCGTTATTTTGGCATTCCCAACAGGAGAAATGTTGGTGGTGAATTTCTGAACAGGTGCAGTCTGAGTGGTACGAAAATCTTCGGGCACAAACAACGAATAGTCACTTGCTAAATTCATAAACTCCATGGCACTCACTGTCACTGGAGCAGCATCCTCTGTGGGCTGTCCTTTTTGATTGCCAGCAGTCTGCAAAGCACGCTGTATGTTGATTGTCATTTTAGCCAAGGTGCGAATAAGTTTCACACTGATTTGGAGCGAACTACCCTTCTTGTGGTTGGCAGTCACCGTGCCTGTGATGTGCGCCGTCATGGGGATGCCCACATTGGGATCTATGCGCTCCATGACAACGTTTGACACTGGCACACGCGCCAAAGCCGCTTTTTGGAAAAGTGCATCTCTAAAAGTCACAGCATCAAGCGCAGTGGTCATAGCTTGAGTTTCGTTCGCCACAAAGAAAAAGTCATATTCACCTGTGATGAGGGGAATTTCTGTTTTGAAATTCGCAAAGTCACTCAAAGGGTGCACAGCATTGTGTAGCACTTCGCCCGTGCTTTTGAGACAGGCTATGAGACGAATCTTGTTCACCTTGTCTTCGTAATCTGCATTATCTCGATTGATGCTTTCACCCGACTGTGCACGTGTGTCGAATGTGACGAAGCCTCTAACGCGACTACGAGTAGTCTTAATCTCTTCGTCATACACTCGATTACAGCCCACTACCACAAGGCAGAACAGCAACAAAAAAGAAAGGAGCCGAAAGGTTTTGTATAACATCTGGTTGGGAATATTCATTATATAATTTTGCATTGACAATATGCACCGTCTATTCTAGCGCAAATGGTGCTAGGCGAACTTCTGTCCACGGTTTCACAGTGATGTTTGCAGAAATATAAGTAGGTATTTGGTCTACTGGCTCATCACTGGGCTCTCCCTCAACAGGTGAGCCAGGAGCAAGCACACTGGTGATGTTAATCTTGTAGAGATGATTGCGCACCACTCCATAGCGACCATAAGCTCCTAATTTGGGCTGCTGACGATCATCGAAATGTCGGATAGGCACATAATAATAGTTGTACCCATTTTGATAGAATTTCAAATTATTCATCTCAAAAGATCTCGCAGATTCTGAAATATTGTTGATACGATCGCCCATACGCGCAACATCCTCTTTCCATCCACTTGGCATTTCCATAGATGCGTCAGTGGTGTTGTGCAGTTTGGCTTGTTGTATTTTCTCGCGAAGCTGCGCTACAGTCATATAGGCTCCTTTGTAGTATGCCCAAGAATTTGTATTTGCCGGTAGATATTTGGGGATATATTTTAAACATACCACCGCATGAGTGAGTTGTCTTGCAGTCTGATTATCAGCATTCACAGTGTTTTCTGGAGCAAAAAGTCCCTTATCGTCTTCCCATCCTCCTGTAGACACTTCGCCTTTATTGAACGATAATTGCGCATTTAAAGCCGCACCAGACAAGGGCTCCATGTTTGGATCGATGGAATAGCGATTAATCTGAGGTGTTTTATCATCTTCTGCATACAAAACAGCATCAGAATTGACCGTGCCATTCGTTTTGATGGCTTGCGCTGGTCGTCTCAGAAAATACATTTGTGAGTTTAAGCCCGTAAGACTGAAATTAACCATCTGAGCGGTGCCACCGGCTGCATTGGGCGCAGCTATTGTTTGGTTTGCCTTTGGATTGACAAACACTTTAGCTACAGCACGTTCCAATGTGATGGGCACAGGCACTTCTTCAGCAGCGGGCTTGGTGGATCGAATGCGCGACTCGAGAAGTGTTGACATCTCTTGAGAACACATCATCACAATCTGTCTACTAGCCAATCTATTGACAGTCTGATTAGATGCAGCACTGATCAATTCAGATAAAGGACGACGATGGTCAATCAAGTTTTTAAGTTCCGTAGTGGGATTGGCAGCAGCAAAAACGGTGTAATTGTCTGGTTTAAGCGCTTTAGCTTTGACTTGAAATGGATTGCGCTGAAAACTACCTCCTATGACATCATTAGGAAAAACATAAAATCCATGTACACATTCTCCTTGAGCATTGTAGATACCAACAAGAAGATGGTTGATGCCATTGTCACCAGCATTCCCTATGTAGGTATCTCCAGTATTACCATCACTAACACCATTGGCTGCCGCGCGACTAGGCTGTGCAGTAGGCACATCTCCAAGGGGTGTAGGGAGGGTGATACGCAAAGAAACCCAACCAGTAGCTGGGGTGTCATCTACAGAAACATTCGCCAAGTCTTTGCTACAAGAACTAAAACACTGCACACAGCATGCAAGAAGGGCGAAGAACGAAGTTTTATATAGAGATAAAGACATAAATCTTATTTAAAAGGAATATCTAGGAGTGCGCTATTCATGAGTGTTGTAGTGCAGCATCCTAGTCACTCATCTGACATTTCGGGGGAGAGGATAGGCTATGCAACGAAAAAGTTGAATACTAACTCGATATGCTTTGTACACTCGGATTATCCTCTACCATCGCGTTGTAAAGAAGGAGTTTATAGGTTTATATTCTGTCTGTGGTCAAAATGGGATTATCGTGGCAAAAATAACACTTTATTTCCATCTAAGAAGAAAAAACCAATAAAAAGGCTTTAACCCGTATTCATTTTTCTATCGTCTGTCATGTTGATATATCAAAAACGATATATCCTT
>JABZGM010000134.1 GCA_015259235.1 Alloprevotella sp.
AACTGCGTGAGAATTGATCTCAGCAGCGTGAGTTTACCGCGCTACACATTGAGTCTACAACACATTAGCATTCTCTATTATGATTTATGGGCTTATCATTGGCGGCATTTTAGGTTTCATCCTCTCAGGTGGAAGAATATATATCGCCATTCTAGGAGCTAGCATTGGCTATTCCTTCGGTCGTTCCTTGCAGACTCGTTATGGGAAAAAGCCTCTTAACGACTTCACAGCCCCCGACAATGTCTACTCCGAAATGTTCCGCGAGCACGACTACCTGGCTCCTCACGACTTTTTCTCCTCGCTCATGGTGCTTTCTGCCTATGTGGTGGATGCTGACGGCAAGATTATGCACAGCGAAATGGAGCATGTGCGCGCCTTCCTTCGCACCAACTTTGGCGAACGTGGGTTGCGCCAAGGAGAAGCTCTGCTTCAACAGCTCTTCCAGCACCAACGTCAGCTCCGCGACCAAAAAGGTCCAGCTGATTTCGACCGCTTGGTGCAACAGAGTTGTGGTTTCATCCGCCAACAAATGACGCTCGAGGGGCGTTTGCAACTGGTGGATTTCCTCATCGACATCGCTCGCGCAGATGGCACAGTGATGGACGTTGAAGTGAAAGCCATGCGCTATGTGGCAGAACTTTTGGGACTCTCAGCGGCTCAGTTTGAGAGTCTACTCCACCTGGGCGAAGAATCTCTCGAATCTGCCTATGCGGTGTTGGAAATTACTCCTGATGCCACGGACGAAGAGGTGAAACGCGCCTACAAACGTTTGGCACTCCAGCACCACCCTGACCGCGTGGCAGCACTCGGCGACGACGTTCGCAAGGCGGCAGAGCGTAAATTCCAAGAGATTGGCGAAGCAAAGGAAAAGATTTATAAGGCAAGAGGAATGAAGTAGACATTAGACGTTAGAGATTAGACGTTAGAGGCTAGAAGAACTTGAGAAACTAGAACATCTAGAAGAACTAGAAGAACTAGAAGAACTAGAACGTCTAATCTCTAACGTCTAACATCTAATCTCTAATCTCTCCCCTTTAGTATTGTCTCAATCACAATAAGTTCGTACCTTTGCGCCATTATTGAGATTTTCCACAGAAATCAAGACAGCATTTGCAGAAAAAGCAGAGCAACACGCTCAGCAATGTGCAACTATCTCATTAGAATAATCATTTTTATCAATAAAACAATATGAATATCAAGTCGATTTTTGCTATGGCTTTCATGGCAACTGCCCTTGTGGGTACGACCTTCACTCTCGCTTCTTGCGAAGATGACGAAAAACCAGAAACCATCCAAGGTGTTGCAGTTGATGGCACTTACAACTCAAGCCTTAATGTGGGAGCTAGTGTAAGAGACAATATCATGCCTTTGGCTACTATCCAAGACCAAAAAGTGGTGGTTGTCACTCTCAATGCCAGCAATACAACTTTGACCTTCACAGGTTACGAAAGCGATCTCCCTAAAGGTCTTCCTTATAAGCACATTGCCCAAAAGCAATACATGCTGAAAAACGTGAAAGCAACGAAACTTGCTGACGGTACTGTGAAACTTACAGGACAAGAAGAAGTGACGATGTTACTCCGCACCGTGAGAGCCACAGAAGAAAAAGCCAATGTTCCTTTCCAAGAATACAAGGTTACAGTGAAAACCGAAGGTACAATCAAGAACGGCAAGCTCAACCTCACCACCACCTTCCGTCCCACTGGTATGCCCATGGACGTGATCTACACCTTCACTGGTCAAAAATAAGTTGATGTCCTCACACTTACACCAGCATTGTCGCCCCTACGACGATGCAGTGCGCGTGAGTTTGGACCACAAATCCTCAGTGTGCTTCTCCTCGTGGGAAGTACACTGAGTTTTTCTTCTCCCTCCCATGGTGATGTTCGGCGATAGCTACATCACCTCTTTACTGAGACGACATAAGACACTGTAAACAAGGGAATATCATCAAAAATAAGGATTGGAGTAAGCCGAAGAAGTGCGTAATTTTGCAGCGCACAACAAAAAAGCAAGGTATATATTCAAAGAAACAGGCTCGTCTTGTGAATTTATGCCCCATAACATCTAAAAGAAATGCTCCAATGAAGAATTACAAATTCAGCGCAAGTTTGCTCTTAGCAGCCACTTTGCTTGGTGCAAGCAGTTTGATGGCTTCTTGCAACGACGACGAAACCTCAGCTCCCCACAAAGTTCCACAAGCAAAAGTGCTGCGCACAGCCGTTGCTTCAGGCGTCTACACCACCACCCAAGGTCTTTCGATCGATATGTTCGGTCTATCCGCCAAATTGGGACAGCAAGAAAACCAAAAGATTGAGGTGAAAGCCCTCACAGACAGCACCATCTCGCTTCACTTCCCTGCCTACGATGTTCCTCTTGTTGGAGATTTTCCTTATAGCAATGCAGCACAAAAGGAATACCAACTCGATAAAGTGGTCGTGAAATTCCAACCTGACGGAACGATGTCCTTCGCTTCTAAAGTAAAGATTGAAACAGTGTTTCAAATGACTCCTGCCAAGATGAAGAAGGATGACATCCCCTATCGCACCTTCCCTGACACTCCCATATCCTACGAGGGAACGATCAAAGGCAAAGAGTTGACGGTGAAAATCACTGCCCAACCAGGAAAAATGCCTTTCCCCGTCACCTACAATTATGTGGGACAAAAATAAACTATGCTTCATATATTGATACAAACATGCTGTCTTAACAGACAACATCCTTTGCATAAATACGGACAACTCCTCCTCAGTGTGCTTCTCCTCGTGGGAAGTGCACTGAGTTTTTCGTCCTGCAACGGATTGTTTGAAGGCATTTACGACACTCCTCCCAAGGAAGGCGAAACGCAGCAAAGAGGATTTCTCTCCTACGATGCCACCACGCATCGAGGTAAGATATTTGCCGAGGTGAGCAGTTATCAGCACTGGACGTTCTTCGACCTTCCCAGTCGCACCACCGTCACCAAGGAAATTCCGAAAACACTTTCGGGAAAATGGGATGGGAAATCTGCCATTAGTTATCAGCACGTCACCTTTCCGTCCACCTATCGCACCGACAGTGTGATCCACACCGACCCTATGCCGGTGCCCAAAGATTGGACTTTTGCCTTTCACCACTACGATGTAGCCACCAACCATGGTGTAGCAGTAGCGACAAACTATCGTTCTCTCGATGCCCTTCCCCGACAAGGGGCTGAGAAAGACGCGCTTTTGTCGCAAACTTTCACACCCGATGAGTGGACCACTCACCAAGCCTATTACGATCTTTCGGCTATTTTCCTCTATTATATAGGCTATCAACACGCAGCTTTCAATCCTGTGCTCTCCACTTGGATGGATATGGATGTGAAAAATCCCCCTCCGCGCTACACCCTCTCCGGTTTGGTCTATCTGCTCCGTCTGCAAGACGGCACTGTGGCAGCGATGCACCTCCCCTCGCACCTCAATGCCGCAGGACAAAAAGGATATGTCACCATCGATTATATTTGGCCCTATTAGTCACCCTCTTTTCCCTTTATGGCAGTTGTTTCTCTCCTAGCCCTCGCACTCACCTCTGCAGTTGCACCGCAATGTTTCCCCGACTCCACACTCTCTGAGGCGGTGGTCACAGGCACGCGCACCCCAAAACTTTGGGCTGACACTCCTGTGCCCACTTATGTGATAGGTCGCAACGACATTCGCAGAAGTGATGCCACCAATTTGCGAGAACTCCTCACCCACGAACTGCCGAGTGCGGAATTTTCCTACACCCCTTCGGGACATATCAACCTCAACTTTGGGGGATTTAGTGGTCAAGGCCTTCTCTTTTTGGTGAATGGAGAGCGCATGGCTGGTGAGACGATGGACAATGTGGACTTTTCACGCATCAACCTCTCCGATGTGGAGCGCATCGAAATCGTGCGCGGTGCTTCGTCTGCACTCTATGGCAGCTCAGCAACAGGGGGTGTGATCAACATCATCACGCGCCAACAACTGAAATCAAACCGCAACAGTGAAGTGAGTGCGCGATGGGCGCGCCACAACAACCGCCGAGTGGACGTCAATTTGGGGTACAACCTGAAAAAATTTACCCACATCGTGACGATGCACCACGATGCTCAAGAGGAATATGCGCTGCAAAATCCTGAAAATGTTGCACTCTTCACCACCTATTCGGTCAACCGCGTGCCAGGACAGCGCGTTTGGCAATGGAAAGATCGCTGGATTTGGTCGCCCTCACAGCATTTCCGCTTGTCGGCGCGCGCAGGCTATTTCTTTCGCCAACAAGACCAAGATGCTTTGCAAGCCAATCGCTACCGCGACTTCGTGGGAGGAGCTAAGGCGGAATGGACCGTTTCTCCACAAACGCGTCTTGAACTGGCGTACAACTTCGACCAGTACGACAAGTCCGACCTCATTTTGTCCACACAAAAAGACCTCCGCGATTATAGCAATGTGCAGCACGCCACGCGCGCCCTTCTATCGCACGACATCGCCCATCTTCTCCCCACTGACCAAGGATTTACCCTCACTTTCGGTGGCGACTATTTGCGCGATTATCTCATGAGCTATCAGTTTGGTGGTCAATTTCACGTGCAACATTCTGCCGATGCCTTTGCCCAAGCCGATTGGACGCTCTCTCCGCAATGGGAAATCCTCGGTGCGCTACGTTACGACCATTTCTCACAAGGCGAACACGCACACGTCACCTCTAAAATTTCTGCACGTTTCCGCCAAGGAGCTTTTACCTATCGCGCTGGTTACGGACAAGGATTTCGTGCCCCCACGCTCAAAGAACGCTTTATGCACTTTCCCGTGACGGGACTTTTTGTGTTGCGCGGTAATGAAAACCTACACGCTGAACGCAGCGACAACTTCCACGCTTCGGTGGATTGGCAACAACATCGCTGGCTCCTTTCTGCAGCCGTGGCTTACAATCTAGTGCGCCAACGCATCACCACTGCCCCACCGAGCATGGAACGCGAAAAACAATCGGGACTTCCTTATATCAACTACATCAATCTCCCACGATTGTATGCTTTTTCGCTGCAATGCTCTGCCCAAAACAGTTGGCATCTCGGACTAGGCACGCTCGGTGCACGCCTCAACTATGCTTACACACAAGAAAAAGTGCCACAAGGCAACGCGCTCACGCCCTATCTTCCCGCTCGTCCACACGCTCTCACAGTTCGTTTCTCCTACGATTGTCCCATCAACACGCACCATGAATGGGGCATTCAGTTGAGTGGTCGTTGGTTGTCGGGCATCTCTTCCGAAGAATACACCGCCAGCACCGCTGCTGTCCACCAAGTGCACTACCCTTCTTACGCGTTGTTCCGCTTAGGCACCACATTTTCGCTCAACCGTGTATGGCAATTTTCCCTTGCTGCTGACAACGTGTTCAACTATCGTCCACACATCTATTATTACAATTCCCCCACAACCGATGGCATCGATGTGCAGTTAGGAGCGACCTATCGGTTTTAAGCCCAATAATGACCGTTGGGGTTTAAGCCTTGCCCCCTCTTCTGCCCTTACCTTCTTGGCGTCTTCTCGCGCTTTCTCATCGTCTTGTTATATATTCTCAAATCCTCATCACTTTAAACTTGTTATAAAAAAGTCATATCCCAAGAAATAAATTACTCGAATCTTTTGCACGTTTGAAATAAAAGTGTAGCTTTGCCATACCTTTCGACATGGACCTTTAATCACTCATCAAAATGTCAAACAAAAAAGATACGCTATGATGAAGACAAAAAAGATTATTGGCTTACTTGCAGTGATATTATCTGCAGGGGCTTTGTTCTCAGCTTGCGATGACATTAGCAAAGACCCGACTCCTTATCCAAGCATTTTGTCATTTCCAGCTCAAGGGGGAGAACAAAAAGTGATAGTACGTTCATACGATGGAAGCGAATTAGTGACTAAGTGGGAAATTTATCGCATTATTAGGTCTGAACAGTCAGAGAAAGGGATTAAAGGGGTTGATATAAAATG
>JABZGM010000135.1 GCA_015259235.1 Alloprevotella sp.
TATTTGGTTATCAACAACAAATATACGAAAAACAATCCTCTTTTTGGCCTTTTGTTGAAACTATTTTAAGGCAAAAAACAACCCTTGCTTATCCCGAATTGGGGTTGATAAGGCTATAATGACCGATTTGGGATAATGGAAGGAAGATGTAGAAAAGCTTAAGCGTGAAACGCGCCAGAATCGAATAGAATAGAACAGAAAAAGGAGAGCTGGAAAATACCGCCTGCATTCAAGATTAGCATTTACAACTCAATTTCAAGCACTTACAAATGCCATCAAAATAAAAAACGACAGTGATGCGCAAAAACTAGGAGATTTGCAGCTGTTTTGTGGGAGAAAACAAGTCAAAATGTAGGAGGAAAATAGAAAAACGTCGGACGTTTTGAAAATTTTGTGGGAGATTTTCTGTAATCCTTTGCGATAGTTCTCGAAAAACTTCCTAGAGAGTCTACAATTCAATCGAAAACAAGGGATAAAAAATCTATTTGCAGCCTTTCGCTTTGTCTTTCCATTTCGCGATTATTACATCAAGGAAGATAGAAAACATTTTCTTTACGTAGGCTTCTCTCCTCTAAACATCGGCTTTCTCCCAAAATACCAGCCAAAGAAGAGTTGAATGTAGTGAATAGAATTGTTGAGTGAAAAGCCAGCGTGTCGATAATCGTAGAGATAATTGACCGTAGAGATGCCCAAATAGCGGCGTCCATTGGTGTGGACAAGGGCTCCACGGAAGATGAAGTCCATGTGAAAGTTCTCGACATTCTTCCACAATACTCGAGCAGAAAGGCTTTCTCCACTTTGGTATTTGTAGCCAATCGAAGGCGCAAGACTGGCAGAGACCAACCAATGACGAGCGGGCACCCAGTTGTAAGCATATCCAAACGAGACTCCCCACTGGCGATAGGCAATGTTGCTGACGCGAAGTGCGTCGTTGATGGTGACATTAGGAGCAATGGTGCGCAGGAAAGACTCTGTGCGCTCAGCGTCAAACGCCATATCTTGACGATCGAAACGCAGCCCCATGAGCCACGAACCAGCACTGCGGAGCTGCACTGTGCTCATGGCAAACGCTGCAGGATACGAGAAGTGTCGATAGTTGAAGACGTAGTACAGATTGAGCGCCAGGGTTTTGGTGCGCATGGCAGGAAATCTTTGTTGCGAAATACTGTGAGTTTGCAGCGAATCGAAACCAGAAATGCCAATGAGATTGAAATTACCTCGGCTATAAATATAGTTGAGATCGAACCCAAGTTTGGAGTTGTAGGAAGCGAAATTAAATTCAGAAGCACGGCTGCCAAATCGGTCGGGGACGACTCCGAAGGAATAGCCGATACTCAGCGCCTTCCAGGCAAAATAAGGTCCTAATTTAACTTCATGCGCAGGAGCAAAAGTAAGGCTTTGGGTGCTCCCAGTGGCGTCTGTGCCTGAAAGACGGATGAGTTGGAGAAAGTGAGTGTTGTAGAGTTTGACTTGGAAGTCGTAGCGCGTGCGCTCTATATAAGTGGTGTCGAAAGTATTGAAATAGGTGGCAATATCGTTGCCCAAACCCCAAAGGAAATGTTCGCGATGTCGCTTCCAGTCGATGCGACAATCGGCTGGAATGTTGCGCCAACGATCTTCTTTTGCCTTCTTTTTGGGGAAGAGTATAGGAATCAAGCCATAAGACTGATGAGAAAGGGCACGAAAATTGAGGTGAAGAAGGTCGGTGGCAATGGGAGGTAGATATTTTCGTCCCAGAGAATCCAGTCCATTCCAAGCCAAAGGAAGGGTTAGTTTTTCGCGCTCATTACTATGATAGGTCAGATTTTCCAACGAACGCAGCGTGGTGGGAAGCGTAGGAAGGCGCAAGCTGTCAAGTTTTAACGGTGTATGATTTAAGGGAACATACTGCAAAGTGTCGCCTGTCTCGCGAGCAAATGACACGAGACAGGCGAAAAATAGACCTATAATAAGGAGCGATGAGCGAAAGAATGGCTGCATGCGACTAATCAATGTTGGGAAGCGTGCGAAGATAGGCGATGAAAGCGTCGGTGGAGGTGGGGATGTTTACTTTGATTTCTGCAGACGCTGGGAATTGACTAGGAAGATAACCATCACCTCCGGTGGTCATGAATTCGTCAGCTACGACAACAAGTTTGGTGTTGGCACGAATGGGGACAGTCTTTCCGTTGGGTAGTGTGAGCGAGAGGGCTTTGACGTGGCCTTTCGCATCGAGGGTGGGATTTACTCCTGATGTTTGGAGATGGCCGAGTTTGCAAACATTGTAGCCGTGCTCCACGAGGTCGAGCAGTTGCTTGCCTGTATAGCGATAAACGCGGAGCGGATTGGCAAAGGGAAGAGCTTCTCCCACAGAGAGGATGGTGATGTCGCCTTGCGGAAAACCTGCGCGGATGCTTCCGAAATGGCTTACTCCTACAACGAGAGCGTTGTCATCAAGATGCGCTGCTTTGCGATAGGCAGCAGCAAAACTTTGGCAAACGAGAGAACCAACTTTGGTTTGTCGCTTACTGCGCGTGCGGTCATGCTCAACAGCCGCACTGGCATAGGTGAGTTTTTGACTCAAAGGGATGCCGCGGAAAAGCGTGGTGTGGTATTGCTCTTCGACTTGGGCTTGAAGTCGTGCAGCCTTGGGCTCAAGTTTTGCATCGGGATTGACACGAACGAGTTCGGGCGTGATGCTGACGAGTTGCCCAGAGAGGGTGTCGACTTCGCATTTGAGCATAGACACACAACGTCCGTGCCACAAACCTTGCACGATGGGGACTGACTTTTGGCTGTCGGACATGCCGATGACGCGTGTGTGGGAATGTCCAGAAAGGACGGCTTGCACGTCGGGTGAATCAATTTTCTTGAGATTTTCTTCATCACGATCCGACCACAACACTTGTTGTCCGTGCATTTCAGCTCCAATGTGACAAAGGAGCAGGCGAACATTAGCATTGTGCACGGCTTCGTAACCAGGGAGGTGGGAGATGCTATCGAGCACCGCAGGATAGTTGCCATCAAACGACAAACCTTTCAAACGTTTTGCCGCAGCCTGCCACGGTGTGTTGCTGGTGAGCAAACCGATGAAAGACACGTGGAGTGTCTTAGTGGGAGAGATTTTTACGGGAACTACTGCCCAGGGTTGCACATACTCGGGAAGTTGTCCAGCAGAATTGCGCACATTAGCACCAATATAAGTGATGTCCCACGACTTGGGTTTGCAATCTACGTCATTCCATTTGCGGGCAAGCGACTCTTGTCCTTCGTCATACTCGTGATTGCCCAACACACTGATGTTTACTCCCATGTCTTTGAACATCTGAGGCATGAGGCTGTGGGTGCGTGTGGCATTGTAGAAGAAACTGCCACCGAAATTGTCGCCTGCAGAGACAGTGACATTGTAGGGATATACCTTTTTGAGAGAGTCTAGCGTTTGCACCACATAGGCTGCGCCTGGTGTGCCTTGACTACGGTCGGGAAGCAAGCCTGCATGAAAGTCGTTGAGTGAGAACACTGCGATGGTGACTGTGTTCTGATGAGAAGTGGAAGGGGACGCCGACACCGCTGCCTTTGCGATGCTGGGAGCTGCGACGAGGGAAGTGGCGACGAGGGCAGCAGAAAGGAAGAAATGTTTCATTGTAGATGATGGAAAATCTAATGACCGATTTGGGTTTAATCCAAATATCGTTTGGCGAGAGGAGCAAACTCTTCTATGCGACGATCGCGAAGGAAGGGCCACCAACGACGCACATTCTCACTGCGCTGCAAATCAATGTCCACGATGGCAACGACTTCTTCGTCAATGTCAGCGCGGAACAAGAACTCTCCCTGAGGACCAGCCACAAATGAGCTTCCCCAGAATTGGATGCCGTGAGTTTGTCCACTAGGGTCTGGTTCATGCCCAGTACGGTTGACCGCTATTACGGGAAGTCCGTTGGCAACCGCATGACCACGCTGCACTGTTGTCCATGCTTCACGCTGGCGAGCTTGTTCTTCGGGCGTATCACTACTTTCATAGCCAATAGCGGTGGGATAGATGAGGAGGTCAGCCCCACGGAGTGCCATCAAGCGCGCGCCTTCGGGATACCACTGATCCCAGCACACCTGCACACCTAAGCGACCCACACTTGTGTCGATGGGTTCAAAACCGAGATCACCAGGGGTGAAATAGAATTTTTCATAATAGGCGGGATCGTCGGGAATGTGCATCTTGCGATATTTTCCTGCGATGGTGCCGTCTTTTTCGATGACTACAGCGGTGTTATGATAAAGACCAGCTGCGCGACGCTCAAAGAGACTGGTGACAATCACGACCCCAAACTGGCGCGCAAGCGTGCCGAAGAAGTCGGTGGAAGGACCGGGGATGGGTTCTGCCCAATCGAAGAGGTCGGGATTCTCCGTCTGACAAAAATAAGGGGTGTTGTGGAGTTCTTGCAACACCACGAGTTCTGCCCCACGTTGGGCAGCTTGTGCAATTCCCTTGGCAAGTTTCTGAAGATTGAACTCGACATTGGGAGTGCAAGACATTTGTATGAGGGCTACTTTCATGAGCTAATAAATGGGATATTGGAGAGAAGTCGGAAATCGCAAATTCTGATTTGACGATGAAAACAGAACTTCCAACTATTAGGCACAAATTATTGAACAGGAGTGCGGAACACTTCGCGTGGAAACTGCATAGTGGCGCAGTGCAGCGATCCATGTTGACGAATGAGAGCACGACAATCTACCCCCACAATTTCGTGGTCAGGGAAAGCCGTTTGGATGATTTTGAGTACCAAGGCGTCTTTCTCGGGCTGAGCATAAGTGGGCACAAGCACCGCCTTGTTCATGATCAAGAAATTGGCATAGGTGGCAGGCAATCGCTCCTCTTCATCGTAGCACGCATCGGGCAGGGGCACAGGAATCAAGCGATAAGGCTTACCCTCGAGGGTGCGGAAGGCTTGAAGTTCGCGTTCCATAGCCGCCAGCGCTTCGTAGTGTTCGTCTGCGGTGTCCGTGCATTGCACATATATAATAGTGTCATTGGGACAAAGACGTGCGAGAGTGTCGATGTGAGAATCAGTGTCATCCCCTGCCAAATAGCCATGGTGGAGCCAAAGTATGCGTTCCACTCCAAGGCGTTCTTTGAGCAGAGCTTCCACTTGTGCTTTATCGGATGTTGGCACTGCATCGCCTTGACGACGTCGGTTGGGATTGAGCAAACATTCTGCCGTTGTCAGCAGCGTGCCACGACCATCACTCTCTATGCCACCGCCTTCTAGTTCAAAGTCGAGTGCATCAACATAGTGTCCGCGCACGAGATTCGTGGCATACAGCAGCTTGTTGGCAGCATTGTCGTGTTCAGCTTTGAACTTTCCTCCCCAACCATTGAAGCGAAAATCCATCAGCTCCGCTCCGCCTGTGCTTTGCACGGTGAGAAAACCATAGTCGCGCACCCAAGTGTCGTTGGTGGTGGGCACGAAGACGAAGTGGATGTTCTTCATTGCCGCTTGAGGAAGTTGTTTAGAGAGATAGTCTTCTAGCTTCAATCCTTCGACAGTGAGAATGATGAGTGGTTGGCGCACCGCTATTTCATAAGCTAGGCGGACATAACACTCTGTCACTTCCTGGAGGATGTCTGCCCAGTCCGTGGCAGCATGGGGCCAAGTGATGAGAATCGCGCTTTGAGGTGCCCACTCCGCAGGGAGTGTGCGCAATGGTCGCGGCTCTTGTTGCTCCACATCAATGGATTGGTGGAGATTTTCTAAATTAAACTCGGCGGTCATTCCGTGACCGGGACGAGGGGGAAGGGCTTCGAGAGGCATTGATTTTATTGACGTTTATAGGGCGTCATCCTAATATCGGGTGCGGTATTTGAATACGACACCACACGTATATCACACGTTTACCAGACTAGAACAAAGAATTATGATACGATCTCCTTTACCCCCAATCGGTCATTATACCGTTATAGTGCAGATTGTTATGAGGAAAATAACTTC